>JAAZGO010000033.1 GCA_012511175.1 Fastidiosipila sp.
ATATTTCAGTTAAAAACTGAAAGTCAGAAACTGTTTCCGGTTAAGAATATTGCCGTGCCAGGCACCGAAGACAACATGAAGTGATTAAAAAAAGACCCGCCCCATTCGGAGCGGATCTTCATTGTGGAGGCACCATCCGGATTTGAACCGGAGAATAGAGGTTTTGCAGACCTCTGCCTTACCACTTGGCTATGGTGCCCGATGAAAAAGACCGGCGTTTGACCGCCGGTCTGGTCTGGAGCGGGATACGAGATTCGAACTCGCGACTTTCACCTTGGCAAGGTGACACTCTACCACTGAGTTAATCCCGCAAGACAGCGGTACGTGCCGGTTCTGGCTAACCTGCAGCGCTTTGCCATCTTAGCAAAGGCCATCGCCGATTGTCAACCAAAACCCGGCGTGGTGGGACCTGCCGGGCTTGAACCGACGACCTCCTGCGTGTGAAGCAGGCGCTCTCCCTGCTGAGCTAAGGTCCCCCCTGGTGACCCGAACGGGAATTGAACCCGTGTCTTCGCCTTGAAAGGGCGATGTCTTGACCTCTTGACCATCGGGCCTTGCTGGTGGCGGCAACAGGATTTGAACCTGTGACACTTCGGGTATGAACCGAATGCTCTGGCCAACTGAGCTATACCGCCGTATCCGTTTCAGCGCAACACACTGAATGATATCAGTGTCATTTCGCTTTTGTCAAATAAAAAATCCCTCACCCAAGCGGATCCTGGAACCCATTATACAGGCTGCAGATCAGATCCAGCAGGGGCGTCACATAAAGCGCGCTTCCCCGGCCGGCGGATGGTGTCCGGTCATCGACCAGGGGCGTCAGGCCAAGCTCCCGAAGCGCCAGTTCACCGCCCGGGTCTGCCGGCGGCAAGGTCGCGAAAAAGAGCGGCCGCGTTTCGGGGATCAGTCTGACCAGGGTCAGGGCCGCTGTCAGCGGGACCGTGCCCCCGAGGAGAACCGGCATTCCGTATAGGGCTGCTCCCGCAAAAAAGCCTGTTATGGCCGCGATTTCCAGGCTGCCCAGCTTTTTCAGGACATCAAACGTGTTGTGCGGGTTGGGAGCTCTGCGGCTGATGGCTTCGGCCAGGATCTGGCTTCTCCTGTAAAACACAGGATCCGGCAGGTTTTCCCCTCTTTCCATGAGGGCCTCGGGCGGCCGGTCAAAAAGAACCGACAGCATGGCCGTGGCAGTTACTTCCGAGCCTTCTGACAGGCCATCGGCCGAAAGAAGTGTAAAGTCCTGGTCGAAGGCCTGTGAGACCAGCTCCATGCCCACCCTGATGGCCGTCATCATGGTCTCCTCGGTCATGGCGTCATCCGCCATGATGTTGTTTGCACCTCCATCCGAGACCGGCACATGGACGGTGCCCTTGACCCGATCTGGCTTGCCCGTGCCCAAATTGACCGTGACCAGCTGAGTATGGGTCAGCTCAGCCAGCCCGTTGACCGCTTGCTTACCCCCGGCCAGCAGCCGGACTTCTTCCGAAAGCGGCAGATCCTGATGAGCTGCGAGACCGCCTTCTTCCATGATCCGGCTTTCAGACGCGAAAAGAAAAAGCGCCCGTTGCCTGACATCGAAGGGAATCGAGGCGATCCAGCCTGCCAGGCGCGCGTGATTGGCTGCCAGAAGGCTGGGTGTCCCCTGCCTCCGGGCCCATTCCCGGGAAACTTCCTGGATCCTTTCTTCATCAAGTCCAGGCCGATTGGCCAATTCCAGAAGAAAGTCTGCCCTTGAATAAGCTTTCACAGCCCTCTACCTCAACAATCCTGTCAAGGTGGCGGCGATCAGGATACCGCCAAGGAGAATCCGGTAGAAGGCAAAGATTCGGAAATCGTGGCGTCGGACGAAGTCCAGGAGGAAACGGATGGTGAGAACAGAAACCAGATAGGCCACCCCCATGCCGGCAAATATGGAAAGCCACTGGACCAGGTTGAAGTCAAGGCCGATCCTCATGACCTTCAAAAGACTGGCCCCGGCCATGACCGGGACAGCCAGGAAAAAGGTAAAAGTGGCAGCCACAGGCCTTGACATGCCGATCAGCAGGCCTCCCAGGATGGTGGCGCCGGAGCGGGATGTGCCGGGCAGGATGGCCGCAATCAGCTGAAAGAGACCGATCAAGAGAGCCGCCTTCCAGTCAATCTGTTCTGTCGACTGGATGGAGGGCTGGCGGCGCTTCCAACGGATATAGAGCTCGATCACCAGGAAGGCCAGACCCACGACAATCAGCATGACAGCCACCGTCCAGGAATTGTAGAAGATGGCTTCAATCTTTTCGTCAAAAAGCACACCAATGATGGCCGCGGGCACGCAGGCAATCAGAATCATGATCCAGAGCCGAAGGATCTTGTGATCGATCCACAGGGAAAGTGAATTTTTTCCCGAAACCTGCCCACTCCCGGTCAAATCCCCATCAAGCCTCCTTTGCCGGAAGGGCCAAAGTTGCTGCCAAAAAGTCACCACAACGGCCAAGACCGCCCCCAGTTGGATGACGACCAGGAAAAAAGAAAAAAACCGCTGATTGCTGATGGCATCTCCGCCCGCCCTGAAAGGGACCAGGCGCTCCAAAATCAGGAGATGACCCGTACTGCTGATAGGCAGCCACTCGGTTATGCCCTCCACAATTCCATATAAAACACTTTTTAAAACATCCAGCCAAGCCATGCTAGCCAGCCCCCCCCTTAGTCTCTTGAATCACGAGCACGCCACCCGGCAGGAGGGTAAATTCATCATGCTTGCGCCCCCAGCTGCCTTGGCTGATGGTCTTGCCGCGGTGATCACATAATTTGAAAGTTGACCCCTGCCGGTCCATTCCCTGAATTGAAACGACGTGAGCGGAGCGGTCCAGGTTCAAGGCAAAAACGAGGGTCGTATCCCGTGAGCCAAAGGCATAAAACAAGACGCGACGGTCATCTTGATCCCCGGCTTCAATATCGGGATCCTCCGCCGGGTCTCCCGCAGCCCCGCTGCTTCGGATCAGAGCGGGTTCCTCCAGCTTCTGCAGACCGGACAGGCCCCGAAACGCCTGCAGGGCCTGCCAGCTCACATTTTTCCTGGATAAAAAAGCACCCTCGGTATAGTCAAGATTCATGAGAACCAGGGCCGTATGATCCCCCAGATCTGCAAGGACCGCCCCTGCCGCGTCAACCAGCCGGACCGGCTGGTCCTGGAAGTCAAATAAAACTGACCGGGCCAGCTCGGGAACCGGGACCCCGCCGGACATTCCCCGTCTTGGCATACTGTTAATCCAATCATTGAGAGCAGCCTCGACCGCCTCTTCCGACTCAAGCGGCCGGCTGAGCCGCAGGTCTCCGGCATGGAAGTCAGCGCTGGTATGGCTGCGCCCGTCATCGTATTGCATGCTGTCAATGAAGAAGACTTGATTCCTGATCCCCTGGAAATCCGGGGCGGACTTGATCTGATCCATGATCCAGTGGACGTAGTTGGCACGGGAGGCATCATTGGGAAGAATCCCCGCCTCATCGGCAAGCTCGACATAGATCAGGTTGAAGGTGTCGGTCCAGCGACCGATGGCACCATCACGGGAGCGGATCTTGCCATAGGCGGACAGGGGCGGGCCCGCCAGGTATTCAACCAGATGGGCCAGCTCCGCGGAGGTGGCATGAAGATCGACTACCAGCCAGGGCGAAGCCCCCTGAGCTTCCACGAATTGCAAGGCTGCCCCCAGATTATGGAAGCAGCAGTCATCCCCCCCTGCACTCCCCGTTCCCTCGGGCAAACACCAGCTTTCCTCCTCATAGCCATGCCGGCCAATGGGAACCGCGTCGAGCCGGATTACATCGGCAAGGCCTGTCGCTTCCCTGGTCATGAATCCTGACAGGGCCCCCGGCGTGTCGTCATTTCTGCCGAACCAGACATTGTCCAGGTAAAGGGTGCCGGATCCCGCAAAACCGAAATTGATCCAGACCTCGTCGTCCAGTCTCAAACCCCGCGGGAAGAGAAGGGTGAAGCGGCGGTGCTGCCAGGCTTCCCCCTGAATTCTGACCGATTCCCCCACCGCGGGGAGCGAGCCGGAAAACCATACCTCGATGGGTCCATCGATCCGGCCCGTGACCCGGGCGTCAAATTCAAGCCGGTAAAAAGGCAGGCTATCATCGATCACAAGCCGGGTAAGATCAAGCTTCTGCGTCAGTCTGGCGTTCAGATAAGGCCGGTCGGGATTGCTGACCGGCGCCATGATGGAAGTCCCCCGGCGGACAGAGAATAAAATTTCCCGGGGAGGCATTCCTGCCTGGCCTTCCTGACCGGCAGGCAGATCCAGCTCCGGTTTTTCGTAAGTCAGGGCACAGGCTCCTCCGGAATCATAGCCTTCCCTCCCCTCACGGGCATCCGCTTCAGTCAAGAAGGAAGCGCCCCCCGATATGGCCCATTCACCGGCAGGCAGAACTTCATCCCGCAGAACATAGTCCACCTTATGTGTATCAAGTTCCGGCGATTCGGAGAGGCGGACCGTCATCAAGTCGCCGGAAATGACGCTGCCGCTTTCCAGGGCGGGCTCAAAACGAATCTGGGCAGTCAGTTCTGCCTGGATGATGGTTCCGTCGGTTTTAGCCAGAAAGATGTCACCGGCCGGAAAAAGCTCAAAACGCTCAATCCTGCTTTCGTCAAAGGGGTTCTCAAGCTTCCAGGTCTTTCCGCCATCCTTGGAATGAAGCATACGGCCATCAGTAGCCAGAACGACAAATCGTCCGGATGACATAACCATAATTTCTGTCAAATCCATCCGGCTGTCCATGCTGTCCCCCGCATCGAGAAATTCAACCGCGCCCTTGTCAGCTTTGACAGCCATCTGGCCACCCCGGCCGGCAAAGAAGGTGACACCTCCGCCTGCCTTGCCGGCCAGCCATCCTTCGCGGGCTTTCAGCGACTCCTCAAGCTGCCATTGCACCCCATTGGAGGAAGAAGCGACATTACCGCTGTCACCCAGAGCATAGACAATCCCGTCACCTGCCTTGATCAAGGCTGTTATCCGGTCGTCCATCGGAAAGGACAGCTTCTCCAAACCGGAAGGATGGCCGAAAAAGAGCTCGCCCGGGCCGCCGGATGCCAGATAGAAACCATTCGCTTCGTCGGGCAGGTCAATATACTCAATCGCGCGCACAGGAAAACCGGCTCTGCCTTGTGTGATCAGGCTCCAATTGGCGCCGTCCGAGGAAGCGTACAATTTTCCATCTGAGTCACCCGCCAGTAGTCCCCCGGGTCCGGCCGCCAGGGCAGTCAAATTGACGTCGAAGCGAAAGGCCATTTGTTCAGGCAATCCGTCACGCGGCAGCTTGACCAGCGTCCCCGCGGCTCCGCAGGCGTATACGGTTCCATCTGATTCGGCAAAATCACTCCAGCGCGGGTTCACCATTTCCGGCGGCAGGGAAACCTGTCGTTTCCCCGACACAATTCCCGCTTCATAGGCGGTAATCCGGCCGGTGTTAATCAGTGTCATCTCCGACAGCGACTCGCGGAAAAGGGAAAAGGAAGCGCCGGTGTAGTAGTCCTTGGCCAGGGGGACCCGGGATCGGGCCTCGGTCATCTTAATACGGAAGGCGGCCGGCTCTCCGTCATTGGCAAAATAATGGGCATGGCGGGTCAGAGGTGAGAATGATCCTCCTGAAACAAGGTTGGTCGACGGCATGCCGGTCAAATTGATGCCGGTTCCGGCCAGAACAAGCTGATTCACCGCTTTTTCACTGACCCGGACAAGCGAAGCCGGCCGGTTGCCCAAAATCCCCACCGCCTGCCAGACGAGGGCAAGTACCACAAGAGCAATCAGCAGCAAGATCACCGAGGCAGTCATGAAGGTCCTCCGCCTCAAACTTGCCGGTATCAGGGAGAGCCGGGCCACCTCAGACCGCCCCGCCTTGCTTTCCGCCGGTTCTGCGCAAAACCAGCACACCGGCGAATCCGATTAAAATGAAAGCGTAAAGTGTGCAGACGATGATTTCCTCTGCCTGCCTCCCCGCTCCTGTTAAACGGAACAGCCAACCGGATCCAATGAAGTTGAAGACCATATGCATGGCAATGGGAACGATAATGCTGCGCGTCAAATAACAGGCCAGTGACAAGGCGAAACCGGCAATCAGGACATAGGAACCCTGGATCAGGTCCAGATGAAAGAGGGCGAAAAGGACTGTCGTTCCGGCCACTGACACGGCAGCCGGAAAACTTTTGCCAAGCGCTCCCTGGACGATGCCGCGAAAGAGGAGCTCCTCACCAATGGGGACCAGCAGCACGGTCGCAGCGAAGTCAAGGGCTGACACCGATGAGGCGGCATCAAACAGGACCATCTTGTCCAGGTAGTTCTGAAAGAGCCGGCCGATGGCCGACGCCTGATCGAAGGAGCCAAGAATTGCCATCCAGAGCTGGGTCAGGCCCAGAGCTCCCAGGATGATCGCAACAGAACTCAGCGACTGTACCCAGGTTACTGTTTTAAAGAGAGAAGGCAGATCCTGCTTTTTTCTTCGCCGGTAAAGATAGAAACTATAAATGGGGATAAGGATGATCATGCCAAAAAGTGAGGCGTAGATCATGGTTTTGCTTTCGACCAGAATCTTCAGCAGGATCGAACTGTCCTTGGGGTTCGCACGGAGCTCGGCCCCAAGAGCCGGGTTGGACAAGAGGTAGGAAAAGGCACGCGCGAGAGAGATGCCGTTCAAGACGGCATGGTGCAAGAGCATGAAAACCAAAGGGATGAGAAAGGTCCCGGCGGAAATCCGCCTTTTCCCGCGGGAAGGCGGCCCGCCAACCGCAGGCTCCTGAGTGCGATGGATGTATTCTTCCGTGTTTTGCACCATGGCTGGCAGGCTCCATTCAAATCCGCTGTCAAAGCAAGGCGGATCAGTCACGGGCGGGAGAGCGAGCCGGCATACCGTTCAAAAAAAATCTCAAAGGCGCGGTCGAGCTCTTTCCTGCTTGTGACAGATGAAAAAACATGTTCACCGCTCTCATCTTTCCACGAACGCATGATGACCAGCTCAGGATTGGCCCTGGATCCGTCGTCAGGCTCGTAGTTGTACATGACGGTGTAGGCCTGGCCCCTCACGGAAAATGTGTCCAGAATCGACACGTAGTACTCACGGCCGTTCCGTTCATCCACGAGAATAGCAAGAAGGCCGTCCCCCGCACTTCCCCGGTCATTTCTCCCAAGGGAGCGTTCGCGCGGCGGCTTACGCTTCCGGGATGTCCCCGTCATGGTCGCATTCTTCCAGCAAGGCCTGGTAGGCCTGGTAAACAGCCTCATCCTCGTCCTCGTCGAGGCCTACCAATACTTCCTCTCCATCGTCTCCGGCGACAAATTTCATAAAGAAAAGGCTCATCTCATCTTCGTCACCTTCGGACGGGTCGACCAGCACACAGTATTCCTCCCCATCGTGGGAAAAGGTATCCGCCATGATGAAAGAATAATCTTCCCCGGTCTCCGTATCGGTTAAAACAACGTAGGCGTCTTCGTCGAAAAGTTCATCGACCTCTTCTTCACCGGAGTAGTCATGCTCATCTTCCGCCATGTAGAGTACCTGAAAATTTTTCATTGATTGAATCCTCCAAGGGACAATTTAGTTCTCTCACGCGGTCCGACAGCCGGCCGACCCCGCGATCGAAGGCATTATATCACGATCCGGCCGGGCCCGCAGTCAGACCGCCCTTCTCGCGGTCGAGCCAGTCCTGCAGAAGAATCTCCGCTGCAATGCGGTCGACCAGGCTTTTATCCCGCTTTTTCTTCTTCCTGACTGTTTCGGATATGATGCGGGAAGCCAGTACCGAGGTGTATCGCTCATCATAGAGTTCAACCCTGCATCCGGCAACCTGTCGCAGGGCGTCGGCAAAAGCCGCAGCCAGCGCACCTGTCTCGGAATCCCTGCCATCAGTCCGGGCGGGAAAGCCAATCACCACAGTATCCGCATTGTATTCTGCGCACAAGGCGGCTATTTCGCTGACAGGCCCCTCACCGTCCCCGCGGACCCGTTCCAGCGTTACCAGGCGCCGGGCAAAAAGACGCATGGGGTCGCTTACGGCAACACCCACCCGGCGCGTACCGAAGTCAACACCCAAAACACGCCGCGGCATCGTCTCAGAGCCGTTCGACGTAATCCCTGATGACGACTTCCAGCAGTTCATCACGTTCCAGGCGGCGAATTACCCCGCGGGCGCCAAGGTGACTGGTAATGTAAGTGGGATCTCCGGAAAGAAAATAGCCGACCAGCTGATTGATCGGGTCATAACCTTTTTCCTCGAGCGCCTTCATTACCTCAGCCATAATCTGGTGGGCGGCCAGACGTTTCTCACTGCCGATTTCAAAGCGGTTCGTATCCTGTTCTTCCATAGGCACCTCCCCTGTAAGTTTACCATGTCAGCTGACTAAAAACCGGCTAGAGGATCGATGCCAGGGCCGCCTCCCCCTCCACGCCCAGAAGGCGCATGGCACGGACCTGTCCCCGCACGGGAGGGGTTGTTTGCGGACCTGCTGCTTCTCCGATTACCTGAATGTATTCGGGACTGTAGCCCAGCGCCCTGCCCTTCCTGTCCATCCTTTCAACCAGAACCTCCCGGCTTTGACCCAGGCGGTCCCGAATGGCGCTGACGGCCAGCTCCCGGGCGGTGTCACGCAGGATCCGGGACCGCTGTGCCGCCGTCTCTTTTGAGACCCGGCCGGCCATGGCCGAGGCCGACGTGCCCGGCCGCGGGGAAAAACGGAAGACATGGATCCTCAAAAAACCGATTTCATGGCAAAAAGCGAGCGTTTGCTCAAAATCCTGATCATTCTCGCCCGGAAAGCCAACGATCAGGTCCGTTGTGATCCCTGCCCCGGGAAACTGTGTCCGCAGCAGACTGACGGCCTCCCGGTACTGATCTGTGGTGTCACGCCGTTTCATAGCCCGGAGAATCCGGTCCGAGCCGCTTTGTAGTGAAAGGTGAAAGGAGGGGCAGAGATGATCCAGGGCGGACAGGCGCTCAATGAATCGCGGCGTGATGGTTCCTGATTCCAGCGAACCGAGCCTGATACGTCTGATTCCCTCCACCTTGTCGAGCAAGGCAAGAAGGCCCGCCAGGTCCAAGGATCCGTCCCTTTCCCCCATGTCAGGACCGAAAGCATTGATGTTGGTCCCAGTCAGGACAATTTCCGCAAAACCCCGCCGGGCAAGATCCTCTGCCTCTTCGAGAATCTTGTCCACGGCCCGGTTCCTGGCCGGCCCTCTCGCCAGACAGATGGCGCAGTAAGCGCATCGGTTGTCGCACCCGTCCTGAATTTTTAAATAGGCCCGCGTTTCCCCGGGCACCGCCGTGGCACCCAGCTCCTCATAAGACGCCCCGGTCAGCGCGGGCTGGACGAGATTAATAGGACGGCCGCTTTTGTTTTCGGCCGCTTCAAGAATCAGATCCGGCAGCCGGTCCCTTAAACGGGTGCCGATCACAAGGTCCGCCAGGGAGGTCAGATCACTGCGCTGGGCACCGCAACCGCAGGCGACAATCAGGGCCCGGGGATTCTCTCTCCGATAACGCCGCAGAAGCTGGCGGGATTTTCTTTCTGCCTCCCCTGTCACCGCGCAGGTGTTAAGGACGTAAAGATCTGCCTTGCAGCCGGAAGCAGCCGGTGTCAGGCCCATGCTGCGAAGCTTCTCCGCCAGGGCATCCATTTCATATTGATTTGTTTTGCAGCCAAGTGCGGCAACTGCGAATATCATGCGATTCGATCCTTGGTCAGTCCGGTCAAAGATTCGGATAAAAAAAGAGCCTGAAGGCTCTCCTTGTATTCTCCCCGCCTTGGGTCGGCGATCAGGCACCGCGCCCGGTCAGCAGGTAGAGAACCAGTGTAAAAACAGCAAAGGCAATGGCAAAGCCGGTGGTCAGTTTTTTCAGGATACCTTCCTTGGTCCGGCCCTTTGTCTTGCCGTAAAAGGTGTCCGAGCTTCCGGAATCACCGGAAAGTACACCAAGTCCCCTCGATTTGCTCTCCTGCATCATGACCGTCACGATCAGGCCGATGCAGGTCAGAATGTCGAGAACGATGAATGTGATCTGCGCAGCTTTCATTGCTGTTCCTCCCTTTGGCGTCACACGCCGGACAATCATAGCACATGAAAGCGATCAGCCGCAAGTCATCAGGACTTCAGGGCTTCAGGGAGGCCATGGCGGTGACCGGCCGTCTTTCAAGTTTTCGCATGTAGAGTGGCAGGGCAATGAGCAGGACCAGGCCGGCCAGGTTGCTTGTAATGGAAAATGACCACCAGATACCGCTCACGCCCAAGGCTGTGCCAGAAAGATAAGTGCCGAGCGGGATACGTGAAACCATGAGTCCGGTTACGAGGATGGACGGCAAAAGTGACTGGCCGAGGGCTGCAAAGGCAGAACTGGTCAACAGCTGGATACCCATCAGAAGCTGGGAGGCAGACAGAATATGCAGATAGTCTGCGCCGTGGCCAAGTGCCAGGGGATCTTTGAAGAAGATGGCTACGATGGGGGCGCCGAAAAACAGCAGGATCAAAGAGGTGACCGTACAGATGGCAAATACCAGCCAAAAACCGGACCAGTATCCGCGACGCACACGGGTGTGTTTCCCGGCACCGAAGTTTTGTGCCATGAAGGCGTTGACCGCCGCGGCAAAGCCGTCAGCCGTCATCCAGGAAATGCTCTCAACCTGTGTGCCCAGCCGCTGGGCTGCGACGGCCAGGTCGCCAAAGCGGACTACCATGCGTGAGATCAGAATGGTGACAACCGCGTGCACGCCGGATTGCATGGCAACAGGAGCTCCCAGCTTGGTGATTGGCTTCAGCCGGCGGATTTCCAGCGGATCGCTGAACAGGCGCAGGCGGGCAAAATATTCATTGCGCCTGACAGCCGTCAGCATCAGGCCGAAAGCCACAGTCTCCGACAGGAGGGTTGCCAGTGCGGCGCCGGCCACATCCATCCGGAAGTGAAGGATGAAAAGCGGGTCAAGAATCATGTTGAGGGTCAGGCCTGTGACAAAAATGACAAAGGGGGTGAAACTGTTGCCGGAAGCGGTAAGGATGGCGCTGTAAAGTCTGCCGCCGACATGGGCGATCATGCCAAGGCCTACAATCCACAGGTAAGTTTCCGTTCGAACGATGGTCTCAAGATCATTGAAATGAAAAATCGATGTCAGAGGACCTTGAAAGGACACAAAAGCAAGGGTCAGCAAGGCCGCCATTAAATAACCTGCCCGGAGTGCAGCGCGGGCCCAGCTTCTGGCTTCCTGCAAATCGCCGGCTCCCAGCGACTGGCCCACCAGGACCTGGCCTCCGATCCGGGGCAGAGCGAACAGGCTCTCCACCAGCCAAAAAAGAATGCCGGCTGATCCGACAGCCGCCACCGCACGCTCGCCCAGGGAGGAGACCCAGAACATATCGGTCAAGTTGTAAGCCAAACCGACAAAAGAAGTGGCCATGATAGGCATGGCCAGCTTGACTACCGTCGGCAGAATACGGCCCTTGAGCAGGTCGAGCTGTTTTTTGTTTTGCATGGATCTCACTTCGCGCGATTTATTTCAATAGATTCTAGCACAGAAGCAAGCTTTTCACGCCCGGCTGCCTAAATCGATATTGAAATACCGGTATACTTGTCCTACACTGTTAAAGGATTTTTTAAGACTGCCAGGTGCGCGTGACAGGACGCCGGGATTACCGGACGATGGCCCGCACGGCAAAGAGGAGTAGGGCAGAGAAAAATGAGAATGAACTTACTTGGATTGTCCCGGTCCATTCACCCGAAAGACAACAAGAACACGGCCGGAATGGCGATTACCCCGCTTTCCGGTTTTTCAAAAGTCACCATCCCGCTCAACATGCAGATCGGCCCCGGATGTGAAGCCATCGTCGCCAAGGGCGATCATGTCGACGTCGGCCAGCCGCTCGGCAGACCGACCGGGCCCTGGAGTGTTCCGGTCCACGCCAGTGTTTCGGGTCAAGTCGCCTCCATCAGTGACGAGATCTGGAGCGACGGAAGCCTGGCCAAATACGTCACCATCATTCCCGACGGCCTGGACACGGTCAGCCCGGAAGTCAAACCTCCGGTTATTACCGACAAGGCGAGTTTTCTCGAGGCGGTGCGAAACTCGGGCCTGGTCGGCCTTGGCGGTGCGGCCTTTCCCGCCCATATCAAGCTTAACCCCCCTGCAGACAAGCCGGTCGATACCCTGATTGTCAACGCGGCGGAGTGCGAACCATACATCACAGCTGATTGCGCCGTCTGCTGCAACGATCCTGATGAGGTGGTGGCGGGGACCCTGGCAACGGCCAAGTGGTGCGGGTTTGACCAGGTTATTTTCGGCATTGAGGACAACAAACCGGACGGAGCCCGCGCCCTGCAGGAGGCCATAGACAGACAGCGGAATCATCCGGACTGGCCCAGGAACGGCATGACCCTCAAAGTGCTGAAGACCGCTTACCCCACGGGAGCTGAAAAAGTTCTGATCCACCTGCTCAACGGCAGGGTTGTTCCGGAAGGAGGCTTGCCCTGCGACGTAGGGGTCGTCGTGCACAACGTCTCCACCCTCCATTTCCTGGCACGCTATCTGAAAACGGGCATGCCCCTGATCAAGAAGGTGGTCACAGTTGACGGCAGCGCCGTCGCGGAACCCGGCAATTTCGAAGTGCCCATCGGTGCCACGATTGAAGAGGTTATCGAGAAAGCGGGCGGGACCAAGTCAAACCCCGGAAAAATCATCATGGGCGGGCCCATGATGGGTGTCACCGTCGATGAACTCACCCGCCCCATCGTCAAACACAACAATGCCATCCTTATCTTTAATGAAGAAGAAGCGGCCCTGCCTGAGGAGTCGGCCTGCATCCTTTGCGGGCGCTGCATCCGGGCCTGCCCTATGAAGCTGATGCCCATGGCCCTTGACAAAGCTGCCCGTGCACTCAGTGTCAAGGAGCTGAACGACCGCCATGTCCTGACTTGTATTGAGTGCGGAAGCTGCTCTTATGTCTGCCCCGCCAAACGCTACCTGGTCCAGAATATCCGCAACGGGAAGGCGCTGGTGCAGGCTGCCGCAGCGGCCTCAGCGGGAAAAGGAGGGAAATCGTAATGCTTCACGTCTCAGCTTCGCCGCATATCCGCGACCGCGTCACCACGCGTTCCATCATGCTGCATGTCATCATCGCGCTGATTCCTGTGATCATCGCATCTTTCTTCATATTCGGACTCAAAGGACCCATGCTCTTTGTCTTCAGTGCCGCCGTATCGGCCGGCTTTGAAGCACTTTCCCGTGTCGTCATGAAACGGGAGCAAACCGTCGGTGACCTGTCGGCCATCGTCACCGGCCTGCTCCTGGCTGCCAGCCTGCCAGCCGGCACACCGCTCTGGGTTCTGATCACGGGCGACTTTGTTGCCATCGTGGTCATTAAGCAGATGTTCGGCGGCCTGGGTGACAACTTCGCCAACCCGGCTGTCACTGCCCGCATCGTTTTGTCCGTCTCCTTTGCCGGCCAGGTGGCCAGCTATTCTGTTGCTGACAAACTGGCGGGCATTGACCTGATATCGCAGGCAACTCCGCTCATGGTGGCCAAGGAAGGCTCCCAGGCAATACCCTCCTTGCTGGATCTTTTCCTCGGCAATCACGCGGGCTGCATTGGAGAGACATCCATCGCCGCCTTGCTGGCCGGAGGAATTTTTCTCCTGGTCACAGGCGTCATCGACATCTGGGCACCCCTCACCTTTATCGGCACCACCGTCCTCTTCTCCTGGGCTACCGGTGCCGATCCGCTCCTCCATCTCATGTCGGGCGCTTTGATCCTGGCCGCCTTCTTCATGGTGACCGACTATGTCACGACACCCACAACCATCCCGGGCAAGATCATTTTCGGCGTAGGCGCCGGCCTGATCACCGGTTTATTAAGGATTTACAGCGCCATGCCGGAAGGGGTCTCATTTGCCATTTTATTCATGAATATCCTGACGCCCCACATTGAACGCTGGACAGCACCAAGGGCCCTCGGAGGTATTAAACATGCCAAAGCCAAATAAGAATAAAGAAAAAGCAAAAGCCAAAATCCCTGTTATCGAGCGCGGACCCATGCCCGCCCTGATCCTGGTCGTTATCTGTACGGTCTGTGTCGCCCTTCTGGCCTTGACCGCCACCATGACAGCCGATGCCATTGCCAAACAGGAACAGATGGCGCACGGTTCAGGCAAACAGGCGCTCTTCCCCGACGCTGCCGAATTCCCGGAGGAAAGTGCGGATGAGGCCATTGCCGGGATCCCCGGCGCCATTGCCATTGACCTGACCGCTGAGGACTTCGAAAATGTGACCGGCGTGGGGCGGGCAGTCGACGCAGACGGCGAGGTAGTCGGCGTCCTGATCAGCGCGGCTTCCAAGGGCTACCATGGCCCGGTTCCTGTCACGGTCGGCTTCAGCCTCTCGGGAGAAATTACAGGCCTTTTGGTGGACGCCTCGGAAGAGACAGCCGGCCTGGGCCAGGAAGTAGGCGACGCCTCCTTCACGGATCAATTCATCGGACGCACTACCGATGACAAATTCTCGGTCGACTTTGTCAGCGCCGCCACCATTTCCTCGGTTTCCGTTGTCAAGTCAGTCAAGCTGGCGTCAGCTGTATTTGACGCTTTTATGGGGAAGGGAGGCGACTAGGATGGCCACGAAAAGATCAGCCGGTTATGAACTGACCAAAGGGATTATCAAGGAAAATCCCCTGCTTATCCTGATGCTGGGGACCTGCCCGGCGCTTGCCGTCACAACTTCGGCTTATAACGGCCTGGGCATGGGGATTGCCTCGACCGCCGTTCTGCTCCTGTCCAACGTGGTCATTTCCCTCCTGAGAAAAGTGATCCCCGAAAAGATCCGGATTCCCGCCTACATCACGATCATTGCCAGCCTGGTAACCATCCTTCACCTCTTGATGCAGGCCTATCTTTACGACCTGAATAAAGAGCTGGGAATCTTCATCCCCCTGATTACCGTCAACTGCATCATCCTGGGCAGGGCCGAGGCTTTTGCCAACAGCCACAATGTATTTACCTCAGCCCTGGACGGCCTGGGCATGGGCATCGGTTTTACCCTGGCTCTCTTTGCCATCGGTTCGCTTCGGGAAATCCTGGGCGCCGGCACTTTCTTCGGAGTCCAGATGCCCTGGATCCAGGAGGACGGCCTGCAGCCCATGATGATCTTCGCGCTGCCGGCAGGCGGTTTCGCCCTTTACGGCATCATGGTGGCCATCACGGAGAAACTGAACAAGCACTATTACGCCCAGCGGCCCCAGCGGACGCTGACCCGGGACCGATACCCCGGCAGCATCAGTGAGCGCACCGATGCCGTCTACGACGAAACAGAGGTCCTGGATGGGCCCCGTCGCTCAAGGACACCCGCCCTGGATGCCGTACCGCCCGCAGTCAAGGAGCCGGGGGCCTTTGCCAAAAAAGATGAAAAACCCGCGACGAAAACTGAAAGTGAGGAGAACAAATGAAAGAATTTTTACTGATCCTATTCAGTGTTATCCTGATCGATAACCTGGTTCTCTCACGCTTCCTGGGCGTCTGCTCTTTCCTGGGGCTGACAAAGAATGTCAAGAACGCCATGGGAATGAGCATCGCCGTGATTTTCGTCATGCTGATCGCCACGGCCGTCACCTACCCCATTTACTGGAAAATCCTCGATCCGGTCGGCCTGGGTTACCTCCAGACTGTGGTCTTTATCCTGGTAATCGCCTCGGCCGTTCAAGTTCTCGAGGCTTTCATCCGAAAGGCGTTTCCGCCTCTGTACAAGGCCATGGGCATCTACCTGCCCCTTATTACAACCAACTGTGCCATCCTGGGGGTCATGCTGATCAATATCCAGGAGACCTACAGTTTTCTTGCTGCCATGATGTCATCACTGGGCGCTGGTGTCGGCTACATGCTGGCCATGTTCCTTTTCGCAGGGGTCAGGGAAAAAATGGAAAAAGCTGACATCCCCGCTTTTATGGAGGGTCTCCCCTCCACCCTGATGGCGGCCGCTATCGTCTCTGTCTCCTTCATGGGATTCAAGGGCGTCATTGAAAATCTGTTCGGGTAAGCCGGCACGATCGGAGGAATTTTGATGATCTTATCACTTGTGACCAACCCCATCTTGTTGCCGGCCTTGATCGGCGCGGGTGTTTCACTGCTGGCGGGCATCGTCATCCTGCTCGTCTTCCACTTCTTTCGGGTAGAGACCAATCCCCTTCAAAAGATGGTAGAGGATGTCCTGCCGGGCATCAACTGCGGAGGCTGCGGCTACAGCGGCTGTGCCGCCTATGCGGCGGCGCTGTCCGACGGCTCCGAACCCTTGACCACCCTTTGCACGGCGGGAGGCCAGGACACCGCCACGGCCGTTGCAGAGGTCATGGGCGTCGAGGCGGGAATGGTCATCCCCCTGGTCGCCAATGTCTTTTGCCAGGGTACGACCCGGAATACGCATAAGCGGTACGAATATACCGGCCCCATGCACTGCGCCGAAGCGGCCGGGCTTTTCTCGGGCCCCAACTCCTGTACCTTCGGCTGCCTCGGATTCGGGGACTGTGTCGCGGTTTGCGAATTCAACGCGCTCTATCTGGAAAATGGCATCGCTCATGTCAACCATGAAAACTGTACGGCCTGCGGCAAGTGCGTCGATGCCTGCCCCAAGCACATCATCCACATGATTCCCAAGCATGAGCTGGCAACCAATGTCACCTGCTCCAATCATTGGCCCCCCAAAGTCGTGCGAAAGGCTTGCACGGCCGGCTGTATTGCCTGCGGGCGCTGTGTGCGTGTCTGCCCGGTTGACGCCATTGTCATCGAGGACAACCTGGCGGTCATTGACCAGCTGAAATGCATCCATTGCGGCAAATGCATTGAAGTCTGCCCGACCAATGCGATCCGGGAGGGCCTGCTGGGCGGACCGGAGGAAACAAGCGCCTAAGTTTTCCATGAGGCTGAACCCGCCGGGAGCTGCAGCTCCCGGTGAGTTTTTTGAAAGACCCTTTGTTTTGCAGGCGGGAGATCAGTTCATGAAGTCGGACCGAAAAATCATCCTTTCCCTTTTCCTGATCTTTTCCCTCCTGCTCCTTGGAACATCCTTCTTCGCGGGACCGGTCACGCAGCTCCTGCCCGGCCTTTGGAAAATCCTCACCAGCCCCCAGGTGCTGACAAGCGATGCCTGCGCCCTGGGCGGGTTGAATGGCGCGCTTTTAAACGCCGGACTGCTGGGTCTTATGGCCTGGGCCCTGTTCGCATTAACGGGCAGCCGGCTCAACGGCGCCTCGGTAGGCGCCTACTTCCTGACGGTTGGTTTCGCCTTTTTCGGCAAGAACTGCCTGAATGTCCTGCCCATCATCTTTGGCAGCTGGATTTATTCAATAATCAAGAAAGAATCTTTCGGCCAATACGTCAACCTGTCCCTTTTCGCCTGCTCGCTGTCGCCGGTTGTGAGTGAGGCGCTCTTCCCACGTTATCACCATTATCCGCTTGCTGCCGGCATCCTGATCGCCCTCCTGCTTGGCAGCCTGATCGGCATCCTCTTCCCGCCCCTTGCCGCTCATACGGCCGGCATGCACAAGGGATACAACCTCTTCAATGCGGGTTTGTCGGCCGGTTTTCTGGCCTTTGCCCTTTTTGCCGTCTACAAGACTTTTTTCCTCCGGCCTCTGGGCCTCGAAGGGGATTATTCCCTCAATTGCATCCTTTCTCAAGGGTTTCCTCTCTTTTTTCCGCTCTTCTTGTCTCTTTCTTTTTTTGGAGCACTGCTGGCAGGTTTTTTTCTGAACGGCCGTTCGGTTTCAGGTTACGGGAAACTGATCAGAAAAACAGGACTGGCCTGCGACTTCCTGGCAGAAGACGGAGCGGCACGGGTTCTCATCAATTTCGGTTTATTGGGGCTTTTGAGCCTGGGGCTGGCCCTGCTGGTTAAAGTGCCCTTGACTGGCCCCACCGCCGGCGCCCTGCTTTGCATCGTCTGCTGGGCGGCTAATGGTTCTCATCCAGCCAATGTCCTCCCGATCATGGCAGGTTATGCCTTGGCGTCAATTTTCTCGGCATGGTCCTTGTCCGATCAGGCCATCTTCGTGGGACTCTGCTTTGCAACGGGACTCTCGCCTTTGAGCGGCAGGTGGGGTTTGCATTGGGGGGTGATCGCCGGAGCGCTTCACGCCTGCCTGGTGTCCTACACAGCAGTCATCCATGGCGGCTTTAATCTCTACAACGGTGGATTCACGGCTGGTCTGTTGGCCCTGCTCCTGGTCCCCCTCCTTGAATCCTTTCAAAAGAGCAAACTGAAAGCGCAACCTTAAGTAAACCAGGCCAATAAAAAGAGGCCGGCCCTCCGCACTTGCCAGTGCCTGGGCAGCCTCCCCCTGTTGCGGCAAGCAGCCGCCGGGCTTTCTTTGTCAGGCCCGCTCGACGGCTCCGCTGCGCAGACAGCGGGTGCAGACATACATGGTTTTCGGCACCCCGTCAACCATCACATGAACTTTTTTAACGTTGGCGCGCTGGCGGTGCAATCCCCGGCGCGAAATCTGCGAACGCGTAATCTTGATTTTCCTGCCAAAAAACATGTGTTTGTCACAAATCTCACATCTGGCCATTGTCTATCTCCTTGATTGGCGGGCGGAACCCGAATAATTCTGATACCCGAAGGCGCAACTGGTATCTTAACATCATTTCAGCACTTGTGCAAATGCTTTTCCCGTCCCGAACAGGGGGAAAGGCAACCGGAAAAACTGCCGCGTCACGCAGTCACCTGTGCTTGCTATTTTTTCAATTTGCGCTAAAATATATATGAATGATTGCTCATATATCGAATTGTATGGTCGGGAGGGTGCTCAGATGGACGGCAAAGCGGATCAAGACAATTTTTGCTGCGACTTCCCCATGATCCATGAGGAATCCGTCAGGCATGTTCTGGACCTGATGCCTGAAACAGAAAACTTGTCGGAACTGGCTGAACTCTTCAAGGTTTTCGGTGATTTTACCCGGATCCGGATCCTGCAGGCACTCCGTCATTCGGAGCTGTGCGTCTGTGATTTGGCGGCCATCCTCTCCATGTCACAGTCGGCGGTCTCCCATCAGCTGCGGATCCTGAAGAGCGCGCGCCTGGTAAAAAACCGCCGGCAAGGGAGGGTGGTTTACTATTCGCTCCTCGACCAGCATGTCAAGAAAATTCTGGATGTCGGCCATGAGCATCTGGAGGAAGATAAAGAAGGAAGCCATTAATGAAAGATCAAGAATCAACCTGTTCGACACCTGCATGCAGCTTGGGAGGCGGCCCTTCCTGCGGCCATTGCCAAGCCGATGAGGCATTCAGCCTGGAGCATTTCCTGGAAGGATACCCCCTGCTCAGGCGGCTGGCTGCGCCCGGCTTTCGCATTGCCGCAGGAATCGGTTTTTTCCTGGCCGGCCTTCTTCTGCGGGCCCGGCCGGCACCTTCTTTCCTGCTCTTTCTCTCGGGCTACCTGATTGTTGGCACTGGCGTCTTCATCAAGGCTCTGGCAGGAATTTGGAAGGGTCGTGTCTTTTCCGAACATTTTCTAATGACAGCCGCCACCATCGGTGCCTTTTTTATCGGCGAATATGCTGAAGGCTTCGCCGTCATGCTGCTTTACCTGACTGGCGAAGAACTTGAACGCAGAGCTGTAGACCGGACCCGGCGCTCCATTGACGCCCTCAACCGGATCCGGCCGGTGACTGCCCACCTGGTCAGGGATGACGGTATCCATGACCGGAACCCTTCCGATATCAGGCCGGGTGACCGGATTCTCGTTTACCCAGGCGAACGGATACCGCTCGACGGAAGGCTGGAAGAAAAGGGCGGATCCGTCGATTATTCTGCACTCACAGGGGAATCCAGGCCCCTTGTACTGGAGGCGGGGAATGAGGTGCTGGCAGGTGCCGTTAATGGAGCCTCGCTCTTGACTTTGACCGTTTTGCGCGACGAAAATGACTCTGCCGTCATGCGCATCATGCAGCTGGCCGAAGAGGCCGGCCATAAGAAGACACGCGTTGAGCTGTTCACGGAGCGGTTTGCCCGTATTTATACCCCTGTCGTGGTTTTTCTTGCCATGGGCATCGCCTTTTTCCCTCCCCTGGCCTTAGGCCTTGACATTAAGGTCTGGCTTTACCGCGCCTTGAGTTTTCTGGTTATTTCCTGCCCCTGCTCCCTGGTCATCTCCGTCCCGCTCGCCTACATTGCCGGGATCGGCAACGCCTCGCGCCGGGGGATTTATATCCGCGGCAGCCAGTACCTGGAAGCCCTGACCTCCCTGGATACAGTCGTCTTCGACAAAACGGGAACCTTGACCGACGGCAGTTTTCAGGTTACAGACCTGGTGACGGCCCCCGGCGTGTCAGAACAGGAATTGATGGCTCTGGCAGCAGCGCTTGAGCAGCACTCGACGCATCCCGTGGCCGATGCGATTAGAAGGTTTTGTCAGGAACAAAAAGATGAAAGCAGCCTGGTTTTTCCTCCGGAGCCGCTCCATGACCTTGAAGAGTTTGCCGGGCACGGGATCGCCGCCCGCCTGGGTGATCAACTGGTTCTTGCAGGCAACAGCCGCTTAATGAAAAGGTATGGAGTGGAGACAGGCCTTGAAGCCGGCCGGAGCCGTGCCGCTTCCGCTGTTCATATCGCCAGGGGAGGACGCTGGCTAGGGACTCTTTTTGCCTCCGACACCCTGAGGCAGGGTACGGTTCAGGCGGTCAAGCGGCTGAGGGAGCAGGGAACGACATCGATTGCTGTCCTTTCCGGAGACCGTGAAGACGCGGCTGCCGAGGCCGGCAGGGCCATCGGCGCCGATCTGGTTTTGTCCGGGCTCCTGCCTGAAGACAAAATCAAGGAACTCGAAAACCTGCAGTTGCTGACCAGGGGGCACACCGCTTTCGTCGGTGACGGCATCAATGATGCACCGGTTCTCCGCCGGGCGGACGTGGGAATTGCCATAGGAGGACTGGGCTCTGACGCAGCTGTGGAAGCCGCCGACCTCGTCATCATGACCGATGAGCCGGGACGGATTCCCGACGCCGTCTCCATCGCCCGCAAAACCAAAGGGAGGGTTTACGAGAACGTCGCCGCCATCCTTCTGGTTAAAGCAGTACTCCTGGCTTTGGGAGCTTTGGGCATCACGCCCTTGTGGGGAGCTGTCTTCGCCGACACCGGGATCATGCTTCTGACGGTGGTCAACTCGCTGCGCGCCTACTACAGCCGGGCCTCCTAACCGCTCTTCTGCTCGGAATAATTCCGCCGTTCCCGAAGCTCTGCGATCAGGTCCTCAAGGGGAATTCCCGACGCGGCAAGGAGAACAATCAGGTGGTAGACCAGATCAGCGCTTTCGTAAACAATGTCGCTTTTCCGGCCATTTTTAGCCGCAATTGCGACCTCGATGGCCTGGACGCCCAACTTGTTTAAAATTTTGTCCAGCCCCTTATCGAGCAGGTAGTTGGTGTAGGATCCCGACACAGGATTCTCGGCCCGCTCGATTACGACCTTGTAGAGCTCCTCCAGAATTGCCTCATGCCTCTCAGCCGCCATGCCTCTCCCCTCCTTTTTGTTATGTAAGGATAACACAAACACCGGGAATCCTGTCAGCAGGTTATTATGCATGAATACAAAGAAATACTGCATGTTATTGCATAAATTTGCTTGACAAGGCCTGATACGGGTGATATCATTCTTCTTACCAACAATAATTATAAATATCGTTTCTGCTTCTTGCATAGGACAACGACCGGCCCCCCTCCCGGTCGTTCGTCTGTTGTTTGATCAAGTCTTTTCCCGGAGAATGAAGTCAGTCGACACGAATTCGCGGAACGCGCTCATTGATGCCGCAGAAAAGTTCATAATCGATGGTGCCGTAAAGATCGGCGATGTCACTTGCGTCCTTGCGAATCCAGCCGTCATCGCCAAACCAGGTCACCTCATCACCTGCCCTGACCTGATCAAGCCCGGTGACATCGACCATGCAGCGGTCCATGCAAACCCTCCCCCGGATGGGGACCTCACGGCCCCGATGGTAGAAGGATCCCCGGTTGGAAAGCAGACGGGGCAGGCCGTCACCGTAGCCCATGTTGACAACGGCCAGGACCGAGTCAACCGGAGCGATCCATGTTCCCCCGTAACTGACGGGCGTGCCGGCATCAACCCGCCTGATCTGTTCGATCACACTTTTAACGGTCATGACGGGTCGGAGCCCCTGCCATGCATCTTTGGACGGCCCTGCCCTGCCGCCATAGAGGACAATGCCGGGGCGGACCAGGTCGAAATGAAAGTCAGGACCGAGCGCGATGGCCGAGCTGGCTGCCAGATGCCTGGTCACCCGGGGAAAACCGCGTTTTTCAGCCAGATCCACGGTTCTTGCAAAGCGGATCCGCTGAAGATCAGCGTAGTCCCGGTCGCAATCGGCCGTCGCCAGGTGGGAATAAACGCCGGTCACCCTGAGTGAAGGCTGTTTCGCGGCCGCCAGCATGACTTCAACCGTGTTGTCCCTCTGTCCCTCATCTGTCGGCAGGCCGAGGCGGGTCATGCCCGTGTCCAGTTTGATATTGACCATCAGCGGCAGCCCCCCCGTTTTTTCGGACTGGCGGGCAAAGGCAGCCACTTCCTCCTCTGTCACAATGGTCTGGGTTAAACGGTAACGTTTCAGATAGGGAATGTGTTCACTTTTGGTTGCGCCAAAGATTAAGATGGACGACCGGCTTCCCGACTGGCGCAGGGCGATGGCTTCATCCAGGGTGGCTACGAAAAGATGGCAGATACCTGCATCTTCCAAAAGAGGTACGACAATATCGGCACAGTGACCGTAAGCATTACCCTTGACAACC
Source organism: Fastidiosipila sp. (assembly GCA_012511175.1). Classification (NCBI taxonomy): domain Bacteria; kingdom Bacillati; phylum Bacillota; class Clostridia; order Eubacteriales; family Oscillospiraceae; genus Fastidiosipila; species Fastidiosipila sp. The sequence continues at coordinate 22,787 of JAAZGO010000033.1, forward strand.
GGAGCAAGATCCACTCTGGAGCCTGAGAGATGCCGGCGGACGACCTCCAGGTTATTGACAAGCGCCTTGCCGGATATCTCCGCCCAGGTTTTTTTCGTATACCAGGGGTCTTTGTCCTGCGTACACTTCATGGCATTTCACAGCTTCCGTCAGATCAGTCTCTTGGTGACATAAGGTGAGGTCATGGCGCGAAGCAGTGCCGCGTAGTCGGGAGAAAACTCCAGCACATCACCGACCTTGAAGTCACGCAGAGCCAGGGAAAGGTCCAGAATCATGTGATCACTTGACGAACCGAGCAGGCCAATATTGGCTTCTTTGGAGGCGAGGGTGTCACATCGTGTATCCTGTTCGCCGATGGCCAGAATGGCGCGCCGCAGGTTGCCCCGGTCTTCAAAGACGGGGATCTCGTTGAAGGCGTTTGGCCCGATTTTGCCGGTCGGCACGGAGGGTTTCCGCCTGAGCTCGACGATTTCTGCGCGTAGGGTAAAAACATCTTCGAACATATCGCCGATCGGGCGCCTGTAGGAGGTCTCTACACCCGTCAGGAATCCTTCCCCGATGCGAAGATGTGTGATGCCTTCAGGCATCCGGTCTTCCTTCAGCAAATAAAGCGAGCCGGAATTTCCTCCTGACACGATAGGGAGAGGGATGGCAAATCGCTCGCGGATGGCCTCCGCCATGGCAACCAGCTCTTCCAATTGCCCCTCTTCAGGGATAACGCCGCCATAACAGTTGAAGTTGGCGCCGATTCCCGCCAGCCAGACACCGCGCAGGTTAAGGACGCGGGATGCGACTTCAAGCACTTCCTCCGGCATGAAGCCTTCCCGAAGATCGCCCAGTTCAACCATGAGGATGACGCCGTGCTGGCAGTCAAGTGCCAGAGCTGCGTCCGACAGCGACTCGATGACGCTGAGGTCCGAGTTAAGGCTCAAATCGGCATAGCGCACGGTGTCCATGGCCTGGGAGATCATGGGAATCCTGACCAGCATGCGGGAAAGCCCCAGATCCTGGATGCCCGCCAGATTCTCGATGCGGGAGTCCCCAAAGTACTCAGCCCCGGCCTCCGCCATGGCCTCGACGACGGGCCGCCAGGCACAAAGACACTTGGTAATGAAGTGAATCTGAATATCCCGGGCTGCGGCCATCCTGAGCAGGGTGCCTATGTTGTGTTTCAATTTGGAACGATCGATCAGCAGTTCAGGTAATGCCATCTTAACCTCCTGTCATCATTTCGTGAGTGAATCCATTAAGAGCTGGACAGCAGCGTCAGGGTAGGTTCGGGCAATGACGCCGCAAGACGCCATCAGATAGTCTTTGTCTATCATAACACGCACCTGGGTGGGCGGGTAAAGCCGTTCGCTGCCCGCCACTTTCAGCAATTCCTTGACCATGGGGACTACACCGGAAAGCCGGGTAAGCGCGCCGCCTGTAGCGATCAGTGTCTGAACAGCCGTCAGGTCACGCCCGCGAACGACTGTCCGCCTGCCCCGGGCGGTAAAAAGCTCGATCATGCGGCCGGCGTGCCGGTCGAGTGCCTCACGGCAGCAGGTCCGGACCAGGGGAAAGATCAGGGCTTCTTCTTCCGGCCCTTGCGGTATTTCAGGGACAGCCCGCAAGCGCTCCCTGTAGCTGTCGGGCAGGGATTCGCGTTCATCCGGCGTCATGGCCTGGATGACATGATCCCGGTTGACGAAAACACCCAGATCACCTTCAACCGTCCGTTTGGCAAACGGTTCCGGGTTGACCCGAAAGTCAAGCAGGGCCTCATTCCCCTCCGTCACTGAATGAACGTCAGTGGTGGCACCACCTACATCGAGCGCGACCAGATCACCCAGCACAGGGTAGATCTTCTCAGCCATGGCCATGACGGCGCCCGGCGTCGGCATGATGGGGCCGGTCACCGCCTGGTGAATCCGGGACATTCCGGGAGCCTCGATAATATGCTCCTCAAATATCTCCTGAATGACATAACGGGCCGGCTCGATGTTGAGATTGTCAAGTGAGGGATAGACATTCTCCGTCACATAAAGCTTGAGCCCGCGGCTTTTTGCCATGGAGCGGATCTCTTCATCATTGTCGCTGTTGCCCGCATATAAAAAAGGAGTCGCCGGCATGGCCTCCGAAAGTTTCTCGAAATTAAAAAGGGCAGTCTCGCGTTCCCCGCCATCCGTTCCGCCCGCCACCATGATGATGCGGGGCTCGGCGGCCCGGACCCGTTCAATGTCGTAAAGGCGGAGCTTGCCGGATGAAACCATGCGGAGAACGGCGCCCGAACCAAGCGCCGCCTCCCGGGCGGCACGAACCGTCATTTCGGGCACCAGGCCGTGTACGGTCATGGAAAGTCCGCCTGCGGCGGAACTGGTCGCAAAGACCTCACGGGCCTCAAGGTTTTCCTGGTTCAGGAGACGGGCAAGACGCAACCTGGCTTCTTCGAGTCCCCGGGTTACGTCGCCCTGGGGAATGGAGGTCGCCGCCGCTGCCTGTCCCAGGAAACGGGGGCGACCTTCCTTGATGCCTGTAAAAGCGTTGACAATGGTCGTTGTACTGCCAATCTCAGCGACAAGCAGATCAACTTTCATTGGTCATGCTTCCTCCCGCAGTTCGCGGCGCCGCTTGACCAGGAAACTTGCGACATCAATGCCGTGAGCTCCGCGGCCAAATCCCGCGTCCATGCCGGATTCAACGGCTGTTTCGTTGACAACCTGTGTGCCTCCCGCAACCAGGATCAGCTGGTCGCGGACTCCTTTTTCAATGCAAGTGTCGGCCAGTTTTCTCATGTTCTCATAGTGAACATTATTGTGAGAAATAATGGTCGAGATCAGGATGGCATCGGCTTTCGTTTCAATGGCCGCATCAACCAGCTTGTCGACCGGACAGGAGGTACCCATGTAATGGTACTTGATCCCGAACCCTTCGATGCCTCCGTGCTTGATGTCCAGAATTTCCTTCATGCCGACAGAATGCTCGTCCTCGCCCACGGTGGCCGCGACCACTGTCATGGGTCTCTCATGGACCTCTTCCCTTATCTCTGCCTCGGAAAGGGTTTCAACTTCCTCCGGCAGGACCAGCTGGGCCAGGTCAATATCAAAGCCGACCTTGCCCTTCATCTCAATGTAGGTGCCCTCGGCCGGGTGCATGACCTGGCTGTGGATGACCTCACATTCCGAGAGCGCCAGCTTTTCGCCGATGGCGATGGCGGCAGCCTCCGCGTGTCTCTTGTCACAGGGAAGCAGCATGGTCAGCACCAGGGTTCCGTCCGCCATGAATTCGACCTCCGGCCGGATCAGATTGGTGTTGTCGTAATACTTCTGCTTTTCCGCAATTCGCACATTGACGTTGTCATAGTCGTCCAGCTCATCGATGAATTGAATCTTGGACGGATCTTCAAAGGTGTCGCCGCCAATGGCTTGGCTGGCCGATTTGAATTGGGGCGGGATGTGGTTGTTGCCGAAGTGGACGGACACGGGGGCAAAGTAGTCATCGGCCCGCCGGTAGAGGGTATCGTTACCGATGCCCCCATCCAGCTCACGCGCGATACCGTCACCCTTCCGGTCGGGGTATTCCGCGCTGTCGACAAAGAAGCCGCCTTCAACCGCGCTGTAGTAGCCTCCCGTCTCCAGGATCTCCTCCATGAAGAGGATGGCCCGCTCCTTCAGCTCCCTCACCCGTTCGCCCAGGGGGCCGTCGCGGTTGATGTCCACCATCTGCCGGATGCCGTCCAGGCCATTCAAGCTCTGGCGGGCCGTATTGACCGCGTTGATATTGAAGTAGTGCCAGGGAACATTCCGGCCCTCGTCGGGCGTGATGGTCGACTGGACATCGGCAGAAGTCAGCCGGGAGATGACCATATTGAGCGTATGGGTCACGGTCGCCTCGCGCGTTTCCGACTCCATGTATTTGGTGTTTTGCTGGGCGCGGATCTTGTAGTCGGGAAAGAAATCGCGCAGGGCAACGGCGTAGGGCAGATCCAGGCGCATGCAGGGGGCAGGCGGCGCCGTCGGCGGCACGCTGGACAGGGCGATGTTCTCGGGCTTGATTCCGCAGCGGACCGAAAAGGCCGTGTTGATGGCATGCTGGACCATGAGTTCCGGCATCACCTTCCAGGCTTCCATGGCGGTCGCGTTGGCGTTGTGGGCACCGTCGATCTGCAGCTGGCCGCCGTAGGCGATGATGGCCTTGCTCTCGCAGGCGTCGACAAAGCTCCTGATCATGTTGATGTTGCGGTAAAGCACATTGTACTGCGGGTCCTGATGGACCCCGGATACGCCCTCCTCGACGAACATGACGGCGATGTCGGGCCCCGCCACCCCTGACACATAGGAGTGGTAGTTGATGGGCCTGCCCACCTCATCCTCAATCAGATCGAGGGCCCGCCTGGTCGCCCGGCACTGTTTGCGGGTGATGGGAATGCCGCCGATTCCCTGAGTGGTCCCCTCGATCAGCGAATCGATGTGTGACTGGCCGGTGGTCCGGATGACCATGATATGATCGGCACCGTGCCAGGCAGCCATCCGCATGCGGCGGACATCATCCTCAAAGCGGCCGGACGCAATTTCTGTGGTAATGACGCAGTCAGGCTGGGGATCGATGTAGCCGAAACCCCGGCTTCCCGGCAGGGGCACTGACCGTTCAACCGGCTTGGACACTTCATAGTAGGTGAAATCGCCGACCACTCTCGGTTCATCGCGCTCTTCGCGCCAATGCCAGGGCCGCCTGGGTGAGTGATAATCCTCCAGACCCTCCAGGATTTTCCGGATATCCAGCCTTTCCTCCGGCTGGAGCGGAATTTTGGTTTCACGCGCCGGAACAAGGCCGCTTTTTTTCTCCTTGTCCTTCATGACACCACCTCCCCGAAAAGAGCTTCCGCTTCTTTCCAGTGTCTGCCCTCCGCCAGTGCCAGGCCGGTATCCCGGATTTCCAAGCCGAGTTTTTCCGACAATTTCCAAACCACATGGCCGGCGCCGTGCGGCAGCAAGCGGTGCTCGATGACACCGCTGACGATGGCTTGAGCCTCCAGGCTTGAAAAGCCCATACGGAGAAGGACACTGCGTTCAATGGCCGGCGTTGTGTAGATTCTTCCCGCCTCGATCAGCGGATCGACTATTTTGCCGGCCAGTTCCCAAAAATAGTCATAAAGCGCTTGATCGGACAGGTCCGCCAAATGCTTTCGCCTTTCTTCAAATCCTTGATCGGTCACTCTCATCCCTCCCATCACTCTTTTTGCCTAAAGCTCACGAAGCAGAGCCCGGGTTTCTTCCGTGCCGAGCCTGATCTCCGCAGCCATGTAGGCCAATTCTTCCTCTGACCAGCTGTCACGGCCTTCGGCCATCCGGCGGAGGGCCGACCGCCTGAGACGCCCCATGTCATAGTCACGGACGCGGATCATGGAGGGGTGGGCCGGAAGCACGATGGATTTTCCGGCAACTTCCTCTTCCGGGTCACCAAAGTAGATATCGATTCCATTTTGCCTTGCGAAGGTCAATTGGGGCATGGGATGCTTGCCCGCCCCTGTGTACTCTGTCTCCTGAACAACAATGGTCTGTGACTCAGGCAGCTCACGCGAAAGCGCAAAAGCCGCCGCCAGTGAAGTGTTCCCGGCGGGACCCCGTTCGATCCCCTCAAGCGAGGCCAGCATCTCCGTCGTATAGAAAACCTCTCCCTGTTTGACCAGCAGGTAGCGGTCGATGTAACGGAGAGCCCGGGCGGCATTGCGCGGAACATCCGAGCGGTCGGGCAGGCTGGCAAAGGGGATGCCAAAGCCTGTATGCCCTGTTGTAAAGGATTTGCGGTTGAAATCGCGGACAGACGCCATGGACAGGCCGGAGAGGTCGACGCTGGCTGCGTAAACCCCGGTATCCTTCAAACCCGCCTTGATCAGGCCCCGGGCCGTTCCGGTCAGGTTGCCGCCTCCCGCATGCGTCGCAATCACAATGTCGGGGATCAGGTCATAGTCCTCCCGGCACTGCCGGGCAATCTCAAGTCCCAGGGTCTCAATTCCCGCGATCGCCGAAGGGGAATAGAGCGAGGCATTGTAAAAACCTGTTTCTTCAAGCAGGCTGAGCGCGTAGTAGAAAAGCTCCGGCCCCACAGTCATCTGAATGACCTCGGCTCCCAAAGCTTCGCATTTGCGCTGTTTTTCCAGGATCTCCGGCTGCCCCTTGATGTCGCTGTCGTAGCATTCCTGGATGACAATGCATTTCAGGCCCAGACGGGCGGCCATGCTGGCAACCGCAGCGCCATAGTTGCCGGATGTCGCGGCAATGACGCCCTCATAGCCCTTGCGTTTGGCGTCCCAGACCGAGAGCGCTGCCCTCCGCGCCTTGAAGGAGCCTGAGGGGTTGGCAGCTTCATCCTTGACCAGGATCCGGGCGCCATAGCCTGGCTTGGCCAGTTTCCTTGCCAGGGCCGTGATGTTTTTCATGTCCATGAGCGGCGTATTGCCGACACCCATGTCTTTTTGAATCTCAGCCACTTCCTCGAGGGTGATTCCCACATCCCTCATCATGGCTTCATAGTCAAAGGCGATCCCCTCGCCTTCGTAGACACTGTAATCAATTCCCAGGGCCTTGCCCATAATTTCATTTTGTCTGGCCATGACGGCTTCATAAGTCATCTCTTTCATTCGGCGTCACCTCCAAACAAGATGTTCCGGACTTGCCGGTGCACCACCAGCAATTCGGGCACATAATCGCCGTAATCATGCGAAGGTGCAAGATCACGGCTGGTCAGGGTGCCTTCCACCGTGCGGCCGCTCATGGTTTTCACGTGGACACGCTCTCCTGCTCTGGCCTCGTCTTCCTGGATCCAGCCTTTGGTGAAGGCGATCAAGGGCGTTTTGGCCGTGTCTTCGGGTACCTGGGGAGCCCGCTGACCGACAGGAAGGACGACCTCCTGGATCACCGCATAGTCGCCCTGTTTGAAATGGGTCTTGCGGTCACGGTCCACCTGTTCCGCGTAGCTGCCCAGGATGGCCCGGGGGACCGGCAGGTCGAGCATGGAACGGAGACCGGGTTTGGCAGACAGCACATGGGGGATCATGTTGACCACCATGGCGATGGTTCCGATTCCGCCAGGCGTCTCGGGAACAATGGACAGGTTCATATCGTAGCCATCCGCGTGGATGGTGATGTAGTCGCCGGTGCTGACGCCTTCGTCCTCGGGACAGATCTGCTGGGGGTGATCCAGATGGATAAAAACCTTGCCGTCCGCCGTCCGCCCGTAGCTTTGCTGGCGGATTCCCGCCAGATGGCCCTTTTTGGCCTCCCCATAAGCCGATTTTCGGTCAACATTGGTGATAATGGGCTCCCGTGTCTGTTCGATGTCGACAAGCTCCACCCCCATGCCGGCGGCGATCATCTCCATGGATTCAGGAAACCCTACGTGACCGGCCAGGCTGTCTTCCGCGATGCGGCGCTCGAACTCCTCCACCGAGATGCCGACTCCCTGCTCCTCCATGACCGCCTTGCCGAAGGGGGCCAGATCATTGATCCGGGCCGCTTCGATCGATTCAACGTGTTCGCAGGTTCCGCTGGTGGCCAGAATCAGGTAGTCAAGAACAAAACCGGGATTGATCCCTGTTCCGAGCACGGCAACCTTGCGCTGCCTGGCCAGGGCATCGATCTTGTCGGACATTTCCTTATTCTGAGCCCAGGGCCAGGCCATCTCTTCAGCCGTTGAGATAATGTGGACGCCCTGCTCCAGGCAGAACATGATCTTGTCATACTGGGCGGCGACAAAGGAGTCTGTCGCCAGGATGACGATATCGCAAAGATCTTTGCGGACAATCTCCGTGATGTCTTCCGTGATGATGACAGGCGGGCGGTTCCCCCGCTCAATACCCAGATACGAATATACTTCCTGGCCGATGAGCTTGTCCCACCGGTCGCATACACCGGAGATGACAAGCCCCTTCTTTGAGGCGATCATCTTTCCGATGCCGCTGCCCATGGCGCCGAAGCCCCATAAGGCGACTCTGATATCCCGCATACGCTACCCTCCTCCCTCCTGGCATCTGATGCCTGCTGACGCTGAGTCCTCTATTGCAAACTGATATGTGTTCCTGTTTTACCTGCGATGCCGTCGCGGGCCCGTTCCAGTGAGGTGATCAGGGCGGTCCGGCCCTTGCCGGATTTGGCAAAAGCCATACTGGCCTCAACTTTTGGCAGCATGGATCCGGGCGCGAAGTGGCCCTCTTTCATGTAGCCTTCCATTTCTTCAACCGTGACCCGGTCCAGCCACTTTTCATCGGACTTTTCGTAATTCAAAGCTACCTTTTCGACGGCTGTCAGGATGATCAGGTAGTCGGCATCGACAATCTCCGCCAGTATTTCCGAGGCGAAGTCCTTATCGATTACAGCCGCCACACCTTCCAGATGATTCCCTTCACGAACCACGGGAATCCCCCCGCCGCCCACCGTGATGACTACCTGGCCTTCACGGATCAGGGCATTGACCGTCCGGTCCTCGATGACCGCGACCGGTTTGGGCGAGGCGACGACCCGGCGATAGCCGCGGCCGGCGTCTTCTTTCATGACAAAGCCGGTTTCCACCGCGATTTTTTCGGCTTCCTCCCTGCTGTAGAAAGACCCGATTGGTTTGGTCGGATTTTGAAAAGCAGGGTCATTTTTGTCCACTACCACCTGGGTCACCACGGTTGCGACCGGCAGATCCAGTCCGCGCGAAAGCAGCTCCTCGCGGAGCGCGTTTTGCAGATGATAGCCAATGTAACCCTGGCTCATGGCGCCACATTCCGGGAAAGGCATGGGCGGCACTACACCGCTGTCAAAGGCCAGGTTAATCATGCCAACCTGAGGCCCGTTGCCGTGGGCCAGCACCAGTTCATGTCCCTCTTCGATCAAGTCCGCGATGGGGACGGCGGTCTGCCTGACTAATGCTCGCTGTTCCTGTGCTGTATTGCCAAGGGCGTTACCGCCCAGGGCGACGACGATACGTTTTTTCACAAAATTGCCTCCGTAGTTACTTATTCGGCATTTGCCGTGTATTTATCAGCGACCGATCGTGGCGACCATGATCGCCTTAATCGAGTGCAATCTATTCTCTGCCTGGTCAAATACCCGCGAGTGCTTGCTGCGGAAAACCTCATCCGAACATTCCATGGCGGTCAGGCCGTATTCTTCATGAATTTGCCGGCCGATACTGGTGTGAAGGTCGTGGAAAGCCGGCAGGCAGTGAAGGAAGATGACATCCGGGTTGCCCGTCATCTCAACCATTTCCATGTTGACCTGGTAGTCCCGAAGCTGGCGGATCCGCTCCTCGAACATGGCTTCTTCGCCCATGGATACCCAGACATCGGTATAGAGCACGTCAGCTCCCCTGACAATCTCAAGCTTGTCCGAACAGGTGATGCTTCCGCCTGTCTCCCGCGCCACCTCTTTCATCTCTTCCACCAGCTTTTCTTCCGGCCACAGCTCGCGCGGCGCAAAGGCAGCAAAATCCAGGCCCAGCTTGGCGCTGCCGATCATGAGCGAGTTTCCCATGTTGTTTCGGGCGTCACCGGCGTAAACCAGTTTAACCCGGTTAAGCGGTTTGGGTACGAACTCACGGATGGTCATCATATCAGCCAGGATCTGGGTCGGGTGGTAAAGGTCTGTCAGGCCGTTCCAGACCGGCACACCGGCGTGGGCGGCCAGCTCTTCAACTGTTTCCTGAGCAAAACCCCGGAATTCAATGCCGTCGTAGAAACGCCCCAGCACCTTGGCCGTATCCTCCACCGATTCTTTTTTGTTCATCTGCGAATCGGCCGCCCCCAGAAAGGTTACCCCCGCCCCTTCATCCATGGCGGCCACCTCAAAAGCGCAGCGGGTCCGTGTTGAGGTCTTTTCAAAGAGGAGAACGATATTTTTTCCTTTCAGCAGATCACCTGGAAGTCCGAGTCTTTTTTTTGTTTTGAGCTCGGATGCCAGGTCGAGAAGCCATCGGATTTCATCAGATGAAAAGTCCTTGAGAGTGAGAAAATGTCTGCCTTTTAAACTAATGGCCATGAGTCATCTCCTTTTCTTAGTAAATGCCGCCATAAGACTAGCCCATAACGATCGATAACACAATTTGGGCGCCCGTCAATGCTGGTTCAAGCCTTGGCAACGCCCAGGTAAGCGTCCTGGATCTGCGGATCGGCGGCGATCTTGGCCGCTTCATCCTCTTGCACGATGACGCCTTGTTCGAGAACGTAGGCGTAGTCTGCCACCTCCAGGGCTTTATAAGCGTTTTGTTCGACCAGGAGGATGGTCTTGCCCAAATCGTGAATGTCGTCAATGATCTTAAAAATGGTCTCAACCAGGAGAGGGGCCAGGCCAAGCGAGGGCTCATCCAGCATGACCAGGTGCGGATCACTCATGAGACCGCGTCCCATGGCCAGCATCTGTTGTTCACCCCCGGACAGGGTTCCGGCCAGCTGGCCGATCCGCTCCTCCAGACGCGGAAAAAGCTGAAAGACCGTTTCCATATCCTCTTTGATCTTTTGCTTGTCCCGCCTCTGATAGGCGCCCATCATCAGGTTTTCACGAACCGTGAGATTGGCGAAAACCAGCCGCCCCTCCGGCACTTGAGACAGGCCCAATTTGACAATTTTGTCGGGCTGCCTCGGCAGATCCTCCCCCTGGTATTTGATGCTGCCGTCCGCGTAGGGGACGACACCGCTCAAGGCATTGAGCAGGGTCGACTTTCCCGCTCCGTTGGATCCTATGATGGTGACAATTTCGCCTTCGTTGACCTTGATGTTGACACCCCGCAGGGCATGGATACCGCCGTAGAAAACCTGGAGATCCTTGACTTCAAGCAGTGGCATCTTCCCGTCCCTCCTTCTTTCCCAGATAGGCCTCAATGACTTCGGGGTTTTTCTGGATTTCCTCCGCCGACCCTTCGGCGATTTCCTTGCCAAAGTTGATGACCATGATCCGCTCGCAGATATTCATGACCAGATCCATGTGGTGCTCAATCAGGAGCACGGTCAGATCGAAATCATCGCGGATGCCGCGGATGGTTTCGACCAGGCTCATGGTCTCGTCAGGATTCATGCCGGCAGCTGGCTCATCAAGGAGCAGCAGCCTGGGATGCAGGGCTACCGCCCGGGCAATTTCAAGACGCCGCTGATCGCCGTAGGGAAGATTCATGGCGATCTCATCTTTGCGGTTGTAAAGGCCCATTCGCTCCAGGAGCAGCCTGGCCTCCTCCCTGATCTGCTTCTCCCCCCGCCTGAAACGGGGGGTGTGAATCAGGCTGTCATGGATCTTGTAATCGGTGTTCAGATGGCAGGCGGTCAGTACATTTTCATAGACGGTCATCTCCTTGAAAAGGCGGATATTCTGAAAAGTGCGTGTGATTCCTGCTCTGGCAATCTGGAAGGAACCCTTGCCGACCAGACTTTCGCCATAAAAAATGATTTCTCCGGCTGTCGGGGTAATGATGGCTGTGACCAGATTGAAGACGGTCGTTTTCCCCGCGCCGTTGGGCCCGATCAGGCCGTAAATTTCCTTCTCTTCGATACCAAAGGAGAGATCATCCACCGCGGTCAGGCCGCCAAATTTCTTGGTAAGATTCCTGATTTCCAGTACCTTGCTCATGCTTGACCTCCTTCCCCGGCATCTTTTCGCCTGAACTTGCCCTTGATGAAGCGGATGACAGGTGCGACAAAGAAAAACTCAATCAATTCCCTGCCTCCGGCGATGCCTTTGGGGCGCAGAATAATCAGGATAACAACGGCCGCACCGTAAATCACCATCCGCCAGTTGAAAATGAAGCGGAGAAATTCCGGCAGCAGGGTCAGCAGAATTGCGCCGATCACCGATCCTGTGATGGAACCCAGGCCTCCGATGATGGTCATGATGGTCAGTTCCGTGGACTTGAGAAGCTGGAAATTGATGGGCTTGATGAAGGTCATGTAGTGGGCGTAAAGCGAGCCGCCAATGCCGGCATAAACCGCGCTGATGAAAAGCGAGAGCAGCTTGGTTCGAAAGACGTCGACTCCGATGGTGGAGGAGGCCAGCTCCTCCTCGCGGACGGCCTTGAAATTCCGGCCATATCTGGAGTTGATCAGGCGGGTCATGAAAAAGATGGCGATGATGCAGATGATCCAGACAGTCAGGAAAGTCGAATTTTTCTCAATAGCCGAAAAACCGCGGGCACCTCCGAGCGGTTCAATGTTGTCAAAGATCAAACGGACCGACTCGCCAAAACCCAGGGTGGCAATCAGAAAATAATCCCCCTTCAGCTTCAGGGTCAGCCGGCCAAGCAAGAGGCTGACCAGCCCCGCCGCCAAACCGGCGATTGGCAGGGCGACAAGAAAGGGGATCTTATAAGTGACCGTCAGAATGGCGGATGTATAGGCACCGACACACATAAACCCGGCATGCCCGAAAGAAAACAGGCCGGTGAATCCGGTCAGCAGGCCAAGGCCGAGTACCACCATCAGGTTGATGCCGGCCAGGGTCAATACTTGCAAAATGTAATCCATGGCCGCCTCCTTACGCCTTGTCTTCAGTGTGCTTGCCCATAATCCCGGTGGGTTTGACGACCAGAACACCGATCAGGATGACAAAAGCGATCAGGTCGCGAAGCTGAGACCTGACGGCTGCTACGAAGGTTTCAATAACCCCCAGCAGGATGGACCCAACGATGGCGCCTGGAAGGCTGCCCAGCCCCCCGAAAACAGCGGCGATAAAGGCCTTGTTGGTAATGATTCCCGCCTGGGCATAGACCGTGTACTTAATGCCGAAGAAAACTCCTGCAATGCCGGCCAAAGCACCGCCCAGGGCAAAGACCGTCATGATGATGCGGTCAACATTCACGCCCATGAGCTGGCTGGCGCGGGCGTTGTAGGTGGCGGCCCGCACCGCCATTCCTGCGCGTGTTTTGTTAAGGAATAGCACCAGTCCAATCAGAGCGAGAGATGAAATCGCCAGCATAAGAACGTCCATCTTGCTGATGCTCAGGCTGCCCAGCTGGAAGGTGGTTTTTTCGAAAATCATGGGATAGGTCTTGAACTGCGGCCCGATGGTGGCGATCACCAGGTTTTCCAGCAGGATCGACATGCCCATGGCCGAGATGATGAAGTAGAGAGTTGGCGCTGTGCGTTTTCTCAAGGGCCGGTAGGCTAGCCGCTCAATGACGCTGGCGATCAAAGTCGCCGCCAGGGTCGCGATGATAATGGCGCCGGCGAAAGAGACATTGAGCAAGGTATTCGCGTAGTAACCGATATAGGAGGACAACATGATGACGCCCCCATGCGCGAAGTTGCTGAAGTTCATGATGCTGTATACAAGCGAATAGCCGACCGCCATCAAAGCGTAGATGCTTCCGATCGACAGGCCGTTGATCAGCTGTTGCAGAAATTGACTCATATCACGTCCCCCTGATTAAAGGGAGGGGCTGGAGCCCCTCCCCTCAGTCTGAATTGTCTTAACACACCAGTTCGGGCGCTAAGGGCACAGCGCGTGTGTCCGGGTCGAATTCTTCCGCTAGCCCAAATCGGCTGCGAATTTTTTGACGAATTTGTACTGGTCGCCCTCGATGGTGATGATGGCCGCCTCCTTGCCGATGGGGTTGTGATCATCGGGAGAAATATGGATGGTGCCCGTGATCCCTTCCACCTTGATACCTTCCAGTGCCTTGGCAATGGCTTCGGAGCTGATCTTCCCCTTGTTCTCTTCTGCGACTTTTTCAATGGCAGCTTTGGCTGTCACAAAGGCATCGTGCCCCATGTAGGCGTTGAGCTGCATGGGCTTGCCCGGGTAGGCCGCGGCAAACTGCGCCTTAAAGCCCTGGACATCCGGATCGTCGAAGTCAACATGGTTGACGATGAAGCTTCCTTGCAGGTAAGGGCCGCCCATCTCCATGAGCTGGTCGGAGGTCCAGCCGTCACCGCCCATGAAAATCGCCTTGATTCCAATCTCATCCGCCTGCTTGGCCGTCAGTGACACTTCCTTGTAGAAATAGGGCAGGAAAATCACATCAGGAGCTTTTTCCTTGATCTTGGTCAGCTGGGCGCGGAAGTCGACGTCGCCCGTCTTGAAGGCTTCCTCCGCCACGACCTGGCCGCCCAGACTCTCGAAGGTCTTTTTGAAGTACTCGGCCAGGCCCTGGGAATACTCGTCGGAGATATCAGAGAGAATGGCAGCAGTTTTGAAACCCGCCTCCTGGTAAGCGAAACTTGCGGCTACAGCGCCCTGATAGGGATCGATGAAGCAAACACGGAAGTTATAGGGCTTGACTTTTCCGGCGTCAAAAGTCACTTTCTCGTTGGTTGCCACGGTCGCGATGTCGGCCACCTTGCCTTTTTCCAGCACCGAAGCGATAGGGATGGCCAGCCCGGACGAATTGGGTCCCAGGATCACCTGAACCTTGTCGCTGGTGACCAGGCGGTTGACCGCGTTCACCGCCTCCTCCGGAGTGCCCTTGGTGTCATAGGGAATGAATTCAAGTTGCTTGCCGGCGATGCCGCCAGCAGCGTTGACCTCATCCACCAGCATCTTGATGGTGTCACTTTCACAGATTCCGAAAACGGACTGGTCACCGGTCAAGGATCCGATCCAGCCAATTTTGATCTTGGACCCTGCAACATTTCCCTCTTCCCCGCCGTCCTTGGCACAAGCGGCCACAAGGCTGAGGCAGAGAATGGTTGCCAACAACAACAATAATACTTTTTTCATTTTTTCCTCCCTGGAATTTCGTTATAGCAACTTTTCCGATCCCAGCCCAACTTGTCGAAAAGAATAAAAATCCTCTCAATTCGGCGGGCTGCCTCTGTGATGATTGTAGCAAAATTCGGAGACGGTTTGTAGTATTCAGGCCGATAATTTATTGGCATTACAAGAGGACCCTGATCGCAAAAGAAAGCGGAACATGCAGGTTTGGCAGAAAAGAACTGCAGGCTGCCGGCTCAGTCGATGTCGTCCCGCCAGAGGGGCTGGGTCATGCAGCGCGGCCCGCCGCGGCCGCGGGATAATTCAGAGGCCTGGATTTCATGAACCTTGACCCCCGCTTCACGCAAGAGGCGGTTGGTGATCCGGTTCCGGTCATAGGCGATCACCTCACCGGGGGCGATGGCAAGCACATTGACCCCATCATTCCACTGCTCACGCTGGGCGTCAATCAGGCTGCTGCCGCCGCAGCGGATCAGCTCCACTTCACTCAAGCCCAGGCAGGTTTTCAAGATCGATTTCAAATTGCCGCCGAGATTCTCGGTTATCAGTTGACCTTGTGCATTGACCGTAATGCCGTAGACTTCGACGGCTCCCTCAATCTCAGGATGAATGGTGAAAATATCCCGGTCCGCCATGGCGAAGACGGTGTCAAGATGCATGAAGGCCCGGCGCTCGGGAATGCTGACAATCAGCAAACGGCGGAAACTGTCGCCTGCCGTGAGGACACGTTGCGCCAGAGTTTTGATGGCGGCTATCTCCGTACGCTGTGAGGCGCCGACAGCTAGGACTTCCCTCGACAGGATCATGATATCGCCGCCCTCCAGTGTCGCGTTTTCATCGCGGTTGAAATATAGGGGGACATCCTTGAAGAGGGGATGATACTTGACAACGAAGTAGGGCAGCAGGGACTCCCGCCGTCTGTTTTCCACCCACATGCAGTTGTTTGAAACGCCGTGGCCGATCACCGACATGGGATCCCGTGTAAAATACAGATTTGGCATGGGCTCAAAGATCAGTGTCCGCCGCCTGACAATGGGGGCGAGCGTCCCGTTCCCATTGTGATAATCCTCGCTCCTCAAGCCTGCTGCCATGATGCAAGACAGTTCTCTTAAATCTTCCATATGGAAAAGATAATCGAAGAGGCGGGGCATCGACGGCAAAAAGACGTGAGCTTCCTTCAGGAATTCTTGAATAACGTCGCGGCGGTGCTCAGGATCTGCCAGTACGTCCGCAACAATATCGTGGGAATAGTGCACTTCCGTGCCGGCCTGCCTCAAAATCTCGACGAACCGGTCGTGCTCTTTCCCGGCTGATACATGGTCCGGTATATCCTCAAAGAGAAACCTGCTCATGGTTGGCGGCGTCAGATTATCCAGTTCCGGCCCGGGCCGGTGTACGATTACACGCCGCAACTTTCCGATTTCAGAGTAAACATTGACTCCGTTTTGATCAGCCATCATATCCTCCGGTCGGTTTGCCGTGACAGGAGGGGGATCATGGGCAATGCGACTTTTGTCAATTTCCCCCCTCAGACAAAAAATCGCCACACGTTGTGATTATACACTTGCCGTCACGGTATGCTCAAGGAAAATCGAAAAAAAACGTGAAAAATAATGGAGATTAACGGACTTGCCGGCAACTGTCACCAATCTGTAACTGAACAACAATATGGCCGCCGCTCTTCAAGCCGGACAGATCAGATTCTTTGACGGCGGCGCTCTTCCGCCTGGTCCTGGCGTTTTTTGATCTCCTGCTCGACGATCATGTCCTTGACTTTCATCAGGCGGGTCAGGTTGCCGCGTTCGTTCTCGTCCATTTTCATGGTAATGGTGCGGATGGTTTCCTCCAGGGAAGGAATCATGACGTATTCCAGCGAGTTGACCCGGCGCCGGGTCCGCTCGATTTCCGCCGCCATGAGGTGAACTTTGTGTTCCAGACCGGCAAGCTTCATCATAAGAGGCAGGGACTGGCGGTAGGAATCAATCGCCACGTCCAGCTCCCCTGTCACAGAGGCCAGGCCATAGGGAAGCTCGATTGGGCGTTTTTCCCCTTCCGGATCATGAGGATAGCGGATAAGCGGGGTCCGCACGCTCATGGTATTTTCCCGGCCGACAGTCACGCAAAGTGGGGCGGTATCTGCCATCAGAGCCCCATCGACGACCTGCGGACCGTTAACCGCCCGGGCCAGCATCATCTCCCGGTGCGCTCTTTCAATGATTGTTTCTGTTTTGCGTCTCAGGGCATCGACTTCCAGCACCAGGACCAGAAACTGCCGCATCAGTTCGTCACGCTTGTCTTTCAGCAGTTTGTGCCCGCGGCGTGCGATGCGGAGCTGCGCTTTCAGGCGAAGCAGCTCCATGCGGTTGGGATTGACTCGCATCAGGGCCATCAGCTGCCAACCTCCTGCCCGTTCCTGTAATATTGGTCAATGTATTCCTGGTGAACCCGCTTCAGTTCTTCGGCCGGCAGCATGCGCAGGAGCTTCCAACCGATCTCCAGCGTTTCCTCAATGGTGCGGTTGGCTTCAAAACCCTGCGAGACGTACTCCTCTTCGAAAGCGACAGAAAAGCCGGCGTAAACCAAATCCAGTTCACTCAAAGCCTCCTCCCCCAGGATGATCTGGAGGTCACGGGCGTCTTTCCCGCGCGAATAGGCGGCGAAAAGCTGGTTCATGGTGTCAGCGTGATCGGCCCGGGTCTTGCCCGCACCGATCCCCTTGTCCTTGAGCCTGGAAAGAGAGGGCAGCACGTCAATGGGCGGCTGGATGCCCCGGCGGTGCAGGTCCCGCGACAGGATAACCTGGCCCTCGGTGATGTAGCCGGTCAGGTCGGGGATGGGATGGGTCTTGTCGTCGTCAGGCATGGTCAAAATGGGCACAAAGGTGATGGATCCTTTACGGTCCTTGATGCGGCCGGCCCGTTCATAGATGCTGGCCAGGTCGGTGTAAAGGTAGCCCGGGTAACCCCGGCGGCCCGGTACTTCCTTCCTTGCGGCCGACACTTCCCGCAACGCCTCGGCATAATAGGTGATATCGGTCATGAGAACCAGCACATGCATGTCAAGGTCGTAGGCCAGGTATTCTGCGGCTGTCAGCGCCATGCGGGGGGTAGCGATCCGCTCGATGGCCGGATCGTCCGCCAGATTGATGAACATGACAGCCCGGTCGATGGCCCCGGTGCGGCGGAAGTCATTGATAAAGAAGTCTGCCTCTTCGAAAGTGATGCCCATGGCGGCAAAAACAACGGCGAAATCCTCCTGGCTGTTGAGCACACCCGCCTGTCTGGCGATCTGGGCGGCCAGCTGGGCGTGAGGCAGGCCCGCACCCGAAAAGATTGGCAGTTTCTGCCCCCTGACCAGGGTATTCAGGCCGTCAATAGCCGAAACACCGGTCTGAATGAATTCATTGGGATAATCACGGGCAGCGGGATTGATGGGCGTTCCGTTAATATCCCGCATGGACTCAGGAATCAGGTCCGGCCCGCCGTCCTTGGGCTGGCCCATGCCGTCGAAGATGCGGCCGAGCAGGTCAGGTGACACCCCCAGCTCAAGGCCGCGTCCCAAAAACCGGACCGTGCTCCTTTCGATGTTGAGCCCGATGGAACTTTCAAAAAGCTGGACCAGGGCGTCCGTGCCCTCGATTTCCAGCACCCGGCAGTGACGGAGCCTGCCGTCTTCCAGTTCGATCTCCCCCAGCTCGTCATACTTGACGTTCTCAACGCCCCTGACCATCATCAGGGGACCCGTTACTTCTTCGATGGTCCGGTATTCTCTCGCCATAAGCCTCTTCCCTTCTCAGCCTGTCAGCCCGCCCATCTCGGCCAGAAGCTGTTCTTTTCTCAGATCGAACCAGCGGCCGGCTTCCTGCTCCGGAATGTATTTGAAGCGCGCGATCTCAGCCCGGATGGGCAGTTTCATGATGGCCTCGAAGTCAGCTGAGCGGGCCAGCGCCTTTTGCGCTTCATAGTAAAAGAGCATGACCAGCGACAACATCTTATGCTGCTTGTCAATGGAGGTATAGGTATCGATCTCGTCATAGGAATTCTGATGCAGAAAGTCCTCCCTCAAAGACCGTGCCGATTCCAGCTTGAGCCGGTCCGCATTGGAAAGCGCATCCTGGCCGATCAGGCGGACGATCTCCTCCAGTTCCGACTCTTCCTGTAACAGAGTCATGGCGTCAAGTCTGGTACGGCTGAAGTCAGGCGCAATCTTTTCGTTCATCCAGCTGTCAATCTTGGGCTGGTAAAGGGAGTAACTGGTCAGCCAGTTGATGGCCGGGAAGTGCCGTCTGTAAGCCAGATCGGAGTCAAGGCTCCAGAAGACCTGAACAATCCGAAGAGTCGACTGGGCAACCGGATCGGAGAGGTCGCCGCCCGGCGGCGAGACGGCCCCGATGGCCGTCAGGATGCCGACCCGTTCCTCACCCTCACCGCAAAGGCAATGGACCATGCCCGCCCGCTCATAAAAGCTGGCCAGCCGGGAACCCAGATAGGCCGGGTAACCCTCTTCGCCCGGCATCTCCTCCAGCCGTCCCGACATCTCGCGCAGAGCTTCCGCCCAGCGTGACGTCGAGTCGGCCATGAGCGAAACGGAATAGCCCATGTCGCGAAAATACTCCGCGATGGTAATCCCCGTGTAAATCGATGCTTCGCGCGCGGCCACCGGCATGTCAGAGGTGTTGGCAATCAGGATGGTCCGTTTCATCAGGGGATAGCCCGTTTTGGGATCTTTAAGCTCAGGAAATTCCATGAGGACGTCTGTCATCTCGTTGCCTCGCTCGCCGCAGCCGATGTAGACGACCACATCGGCCTGGGCCCACTTGGCCAGCTGGTGCTGAATGACGGTCTTGCCGCTGCCGAAGGGGCCCGGCACCGCGGCCGTACCTCCCTGGGCAACGGGGAAGAAGGTGTCAATGGAGCGCTGCCCT
Organism: Fastidiosipila sp.; assembly: GCA_012511175.1. Taxonomy (NCBI): domain Bacteria; kingdom Bacillati; phylum Bacillota; class Clostridia; order Eubacteriales; family Oscillospiraceae; genus Fastidiosipila; species Fastidiosipila sp. The sequence goes on from JAAZGO010000033.1 coordinate 42,368, forward strand.
GTGATGAGGGGCTCGCCCGGCGCGATCTTCTCCCGGTAGGGCCGGCCAATGCGGACCGGCCAGCGCTGGATCAGAGTTATATCAACAAGCTGGCCCCGGTCATCCTCCAGGACGGCCACCACATCAGTCACCTTAAAACGGCCGGCCCTGATTTCCCTGATAAGGCCCGACCGGCCGGGCGGCACCATGATGCGGTGCTCCATCAGCTCGGTCTCCGGCACGGTCCCGATGATATCGCCGCCAGTCACCCGGTCACCCTCTTTTTTAACCGGTTGGAAGTCCCAGACCCTTTCCCGGTTCAGGGCCGGCGCGAAAGCGCCGCGGGTGATCCGGTCACCCTCCCTGTCAACCAGGATGTCGAGCGGGCGTTGAATTCCGTCAAAGAATTCGCCGATCAGGCCGGGCCCAAGCTCAACCGACAGGGGTGTCCCCCGGGATAAAACCTTTTCCCCGGGGCCCAGCCCCGCCGTTTCCTCGTAAACCTGGATGGATGCCTCATCACCATGCATCTCGATGATTTCGCCGATCAGCCGTTTTTCCGATACCTCAACGACATCAAACATGTCGGCGTCCCGCATGCCTTTGGCCACGACAAGAGGGCCGGACACCTTGACGATTTCACCCTGACTTCTTCGATCCATGGAATCTCTCCCTTTATCTGCTCTCGCCCGACGCAACTGTTTCGTCTTCTGAAATTGGCCGGTGCTGACCGATCATGTCGATTCCGGTTGCTTTCCGGACTGCCGTCCTCAGTTCCTGCCTGCCCAGCCCAACCTGCCGTCGGGCAGATGGAATAATCGTAATGACGGGCAAATAGCGAAGTCGCCAGTCATCAAGATGACTCCCCATTCTCCCAGCCAGTTCCTCTGTCACAAAGATCACGGCATAGGACTCATCTGCCCAGCGCTTGAGAGTTTCAATTGCCCTATCGGCATCGCTTGTCTCACAGACCGTCAGTCCGAGCGCGCGAAAAGCCTCAATGCTGTCGTGCTCGCCCATGATCCCTGTCTTGTAATCCACCATCCTGTCTCCTAGAAATCGCGGCGGAGCGAACCGATGGCTCCACGGCTGGGCCCGCCCGTTACGGCCTGCATAACAATCCGGATGTTCTTAAATTCACATTCCCGGGCCATGATGTAGGCCATGACCCGGGGCGGCCCGGAGAGCATCCGGAATCCTCCTTCCAGATAGCTGTATAAAAGCTTGTCGCGCGCCAGGGAAAAACGAGAGGCGCCGCCTCTTTCCCTGTAGGTGACAAAGTGACTGGACAACGGTTGGCAGGGTGTATCACAAAGATCATCGATGACCGCCTGGTCGTCGGCGTCAAAATAGGAAAACCAGGCTTCCAGGGGAACCGTTCCACCGGGCAGCAGGCTGTCTTTGTAGACAGACAGACCCACCCTCCTCATCCTGACCCGCAGCAGGGTTTCAAGGTTGGCCAGGTCCCTGACCCGGTCGAAATAGCCCGCCATCCAGGGATCTTCAAAGGCCAAGGTGATTTGCCGGATCAGGGCATGAATGTCGCGGTCGATTGAACGGTCGATGGCAGCGGGATCATAGCCTGCCAGATAGGCTTCCCTGGCCCTGGCAAGGATCGCCCCGGCCCACGGAGGCAGGGCGGTTTCCTTTTCGGCCCGGATAACTCCCCGCCACAGGACATCGGCCGGGATCAAGGACGGCTGGAGGAGCCGGGCCTTGAAGGCCTCCTCGCCGGGGGCTTGACCGGCAAAAGCGGCTTTGAGCGAAATCTTCAAGTTGGTCGCGTCACGGGGCAGAAGCAGCACCTGGCAATAGCCATCGTCCGGCGTCACCTCCATCAGAAAGGCGTAAAGCCTTAAGTTTTCTTCCAGGACCATCCCCTCGATGGTCTCTTTTTGCGGGTAACGGTGCTCAAGAAGGAGACGGCGGACCTCTTCTTCTGAATCCGCCGCAAAAAGCCGGTCCAGACCTGAACGGCCAAAAAGGTCCTGTTCGAGGCACCATACCCTGCCTGAGGCGTGCGGCCAGGAACCCGCCTTGTCCTTGCGCACAGGGGGCAGTGGAATTGCGGCTTCCTTCAATCGCCTAGCCATCCGCTCCATCTCCCCCGTCCATGCCGGGGAATTCCAGGGCTGCCCGCGCCAGTTCAGGCCTGAAGTCACGCACCACCGTGTCATAGGTCAGGTTATCCCGGATCCGGCCCTGGGTGACCACGACCCCTCCTGAGAAAGCGCCGTCTTCTTCGTCAAGGGTGAAACGGCCCTCCGGCAAAGCCTTCAGGAGTGCTTGCCCGATTTCTGCGCGGTCAGCAGCCGACAAGGTAATGACCCCTTCTTTGAGTCCTCCTGCCCTGATCAGGCCGGCATAAAGCCCGACCCGTTCTGGGGCGGGTTTTTCACGGAGCAGCTCCAGGGCCCGCTGGATGACCCGGTCGGCCAGCTCCTGCTTGCGCTCCAGCTCCTGCCTGCGCCTCAGGGCATCTGCCAGGCTCTGACCTCTTTTTATCAGCAGTTCCGCCTCCTGATCCGCCTGTTCTTCCGCCTCGGCAAGGATCTTCTCACAGCTTCTTTGGGCGTTTGCATGCTCCCTGTCGACGAAAACCTCCGTCTCGGCAGCGATAGCCTCCGCTTCAGCTTCTGCCTGGTCCAGGATATGACTTTTGATCCGATCGATTCCTTCCACTTAAAGGCTCCCTCTTTCCGGTTCCTCCCCAACAGCCCTAGACGGCAATGCTCATGACTCCAAGGATGGTCGCAAGAAGGGAGAGAATGGCGTAGGTTTCAACCATGACCGCCAGCACGATGGCGTTGCCCGTGGTTTCGCCATGCTTGGTGACCAGGGCCATTCCGCCTTCAGCCACATTGCCCTGGTGAAAGGCGGACAGGAGGCCGATCAAGGCAACAGGCAGTGAAGCCAGAAGGAAAAGCAGGCCTTGCTGAGGTGTCAGCGAAGTGCTGCCGCCCAGCATGCCGGAATGGTTCATGATCATAAACCAACCCAGCAGGCCGTAGATGCCTTGGGTACCGGGTAAAGCCTGCAAAATCAGCAGTTTCCCGAACATGGACGGATCTTCGGACATGATGCCGGACGCGACCTGGCCGAGCCTTCCGACAACTTTTGCGGATCCATAGCCGGGCAGTATGACCGCCAGGGCGGCTGCCAGGTAGACCAGGAGCGGACCAATGATGGATGTCATAATTTTCCTCCGAATGTCAACCGTTACCGGTTGTTATGCCTGTGTGCCGTAAGGCAGGCTGTTTCAAGAGGCGCGCTTGGCCTCTATGTTCACTTTACAGGTTTCCGGCTTTGCCGGCTCGATCCTGACATAAGTCGTCGAACGCCGCAGGGGATTCCAGAAAGAACCGCCGCCGACAAAAAATTTGCCGAACATCTCAACGTACTGCAGACGGCAGGAATGGACAAAAGCGGAAAGGGCGGAAAGAGCCAGATTCAGCGTATGGCCGAAGACACCAACCAGTGCAAACAGGATGTAACCGAAAAGGGAAGGTCCCGCCAGCATACCCAGCATGTTGATGACCGTTGCGATGACACTGGTAGCCAGAACCAGGGCCAGGATCCGGGCATAGGAGAGAATGTCACTCAGATAGGAGGTGATGCCGTAAAGGGCGCCCAGTCCTTTGATCAGCCGCTTGAAGGGATTTTTGATGCCGTGTCCGGCAAAGAGCAGGCCGAAAGCGGCGCCCGCCAGAGCCATCCATTGACCCACGCTCTTCAGGGTTTCGACCGTCCCGGGCTGTCCTGACAGGCTGCCCGCCCCCAGCATCAATCCCAGGCCGGGGATGATCAGGTACCAGGTCACGGAATCGGCCAGACCCCCGATCAGGTTGCCCTTGATTTTTTCGTTGCGGATGTGAATCCCCAAGCCGAAAAAGAGGTGGATGACCCCGAAAATCATGCTGAAAATCAGGAGCTGAACCGGGGAATCCATGGGGTTGAACCAGAGCATGGGAAACGACGCTTTACCACCGCTCAGGGCAGTGACCATGTCGCCGAAAAACCCGCCAAAGACAAAACCCCAGAGCACAGAAGAGATACCGGAGATGAAGAGCATCATGCTCATCTGCCGCATGCCGCCTTCAACCTTCTTCTTAAAGAGCATGTAGGCGGTACCGGCCATCAACATGGCCCCATAACCCACATCACTCAGCATCATGCCGAAGAGAATCATGTAAAAGGGCGCCATGACCGGCATGGGATCCGTTTCATGGCTGCTTGGCGCTCCATACATCTCGAGAACCACCTCGAAAGCCCGCACCAGGGGATTGTTTTTCAGCTTGACGGGGGTTTCCTCGCCTTCTTCCGGCGGCCTGCTGGTCCAGGCCAGGTCAAATTGCCCGGCCAGATCGCTGCCGATTTTTTCCGCCTGGTCCGAAGGAACCCAGACATGAAGAAAGAAGGTATAAGAGGTAGCCTGGGTTTTTTCCCCGGCTCCGGCCCGGTCGTAGCGGACCAGCAGATAGTCATGCAGGGTCATCAGGCGGCCGCATCGCCCGGCGATCGCCTCCAGCTCCCCATCCAGGCTTTCACAGGCAGCTTCCGCTTCTTCGATCTGGCGCTCAAGCGCATCAAGGGTCGCCCGGGCCGTCCCAGTAAAGGGCAGCGAGGGGATATCGTGGAAAGCGCAGGAAGCAAGCCGGGCCCGCACACGCGGGAGCTGTTCATTCATGGTAACGATGGCGGTCTTGGCCGGGAAAACACCTGCCTCTTCCAGGGAGTAGACCGCCGTCAGCGGGAAATCCCGCAGCACATCGGATCGAAAGGCGTCAAAGGAAGCAGCATCCACGAAGCTTCCGTAAATGATCGCTGTCCTGGAGGTTGCCTTTTCAGTCAGGTCGAGAGGGACGCTGCGCCAGGGCATGAGCTGGTCGATCTGTTTTTCGAGCAGGCTGATCCGGTGACGCATGGATTCTTCCTCAGCAGTAAGTGACTCATAATCCGACACAAGCTGACGGAGTTCCGACTCCTCCTCTTCGGTGAAGGCGAACTCATCCTCGGTGACTGTCAATTTGTTTAGCGACAGCTTTTTCGCAGCTGGAAACCGCGCCTGCAAACCCGCAATGGTGCGGGAAAGCCGGGCCCGCATATCGAGATTGTCAGCATAGGCCCCTCCTTGCGAGGGCCGGACGTCATGCTTCCCGCTCTCGTCGATCTCCGCCACCCCCGAGCGCATCAGTGCGTCGATGATTTGGTCACGATCCGCCCGCACTCCCAAGATCGTCATTTTACTCATTTTAACGATGCTCAAGGAGGTCAATAATCCTTTCTGCAAGGGCAGCTGCTGCCTGGTCCAGAAGACTTTGGGGAAACTCAGGAGATCCTGAAATTTGAGCAGCGGACTTACCCTCAACCAGGTCCCGGTAGCGGGCTTGCGCTTCTTCCATCTTTTCCTGCCGGCGGCTTGCCGCCAGCTGGTAGGCCCCAGCAACCCGGTCACTTGCCTGCTGGCGGGCGGCCTGGCGTTTCAATTGCGCTTCCTCACGTGCCTTTTCGACCAGCAAAACAGCCCTGGCTTCGGTTTCCTTGATTTCCTCCAAAAAGTCGCGATCCGCCACGATTCTCCTCCTCAAGGGGGGCCCTGTTCTTCTCTTCCGCTGCCCGGCCGGGAGCGACACAAAAAGGGGCGCCGGCCGGCCCGTAAACAAGACAAGGGTAGCATATAAAGCTTCAAAACAAAAGAAATAAAGAGGCCTGCGGCCCGGTCAGGATCAGGAAAGAAAGCGGTCAAACCGGTTATCCCTTGACCAGACATAGCGGCTGTAATCCGTGAGCAGGGCAACGAATCCCTCTTCCTGCGGGTAGGCGCGCCAGATGATCTCCCCGTCCGGCAGGTTGACAAAATGCCCCGGATCGCAGTAGAGGGAAGGGGTCGTTTCGATCTCAAAAGAAAACGGCGGGCCGCCCCGGTCATCAAAAAAGGAAAGGCCCTTTGAGGACAGGACCAGATTCCCGAAACGCTCATGTTCCTGCGGATCGTCTGCCTGACCGATATTTTCAAGAAAGGTCAGCCGGCAACGGCTTTCAAAGCAGTCATTTTCACCCAGTTTTTCTTCCATCCGCTTTCGCTGCCAGACAGCGAACTCGAGGGGATGATCAAAAGGAGCCGGAGATCCCGGCGAAGCGCTGAAAAAACCGGCTGCATCAACACGCAGGCTCAGCTCACAGACTGAACAGAAAAGCTTTCTTTTTTCGCTCCGCATGACCAGGGGCCGATCGCATGACGGGCACCAGTGACAAGCGTAGGACAGCTTTTCGGCCCGCCGGCGGGAACAAAACCTGGCAGGGCGCTTGCGCTCCAATTGCCAGCTGTAGTCGTCCACGTTGAGGACACTGACCAGCCTGCCCTGGATCTCATCCACCGGAAGCGATACTGCTTCCTCAGCCGTCAACAACAACCGGGTCTTGACCTCCATTTTCCCGGGACGCGGCCATTTGGCCCATCGCGGCCAGCCCAGGTAGCCGCCCCGGCAAATTACAGCGGCAACCGGCGCCTTCAGATGCTTGATCAGCTTGGCCGTCGCCAGTCCGAAAGGGGTCATGTTGCCCGCGACCGACCGCTGAGTTTCGGGGTAGAGGGCCACGGAACAATGATTGGCGATTGAGAGGATGATCTCCTTGGTTGTTGAGAAGTTGACACGGAAAGGCTTGATCTCAATAATGCCTAGTTTCCTGAACAGCGGGCCGAGAACCTTCCAGTTGGCGATCTCCTGGCCGGCAACAAAACGGATGCGCTGGTCAGGAAGGGCCGCGGCGCAGACGGCTGGATCAAAATAGGCAACGTGATTGCCTACAATAAAATAGGGGCCGCCGGAAGCGGCAAGCCGGGGGTCCCGATCGTAGCGAACCCTGTAAAGCAGCTTGAACAGGAAACGGACCAGGAGCAGGAAAAAACCATAGGTCATAGGCCGGGGCGATTGAATCATCCGGCGGCTATTTCTTTCCTTTTCCTCATCTCTTGCCAATATGGCGCCCCCTTTTCATTTATGCCACATTATTTTAACATCTTCGCGCTAGAGTTGGGGCAGGATCCGGCCTTGAGCCGGAAAGGTCTGTAGGAGAGGGTTCGGGGACTGCCCATGGCAAAATACTGTTTCTACTGCGGCCGCCAACTGGAAGACAATGAAAAATGTGACTGCCGCACGCGGCCGCGTGTGTCAGACAAGAACCCGGATACTTCTTCCCCAAACAGGGAACAGGCACCTCCTTCTGCTGCGAGAGAAGGAACCGGGGAAGACCGGTCGCAAACCTTCCGTTCCGGCAGCTGGCAGCACCGGCAGGAGACGGAACCGCTGAAAAGGAAATCCAGGAGCCGGACCGGCGGCCCATCGGCCACTTATGGCTCCAACCCTGCCGACCGGATCCGCCGCCTGCAATCCTTTCTCAGTTTTTTTGCGGCCCCGGCCGATACCATGGCCCGCGAACTGACACCCTATTGGACCCGTTCCCACTCCATCTGGCTGACCGCAACCATCGCCCTGTCGGGTTTCCATTACATGATTCTCAACCGCAGCCTGACGGCGCTTTTAAGTGGTGAAGGTCCAAAGCTGAGCCTGGGGGAGGCCCTGCTTTCCTGGATCTCAGGATCGGTATTCATGGCCCTGATTCTCATTCTTTTTACCCTGACCCTTTGGCTCCTCGCCCGCTTCCTTTACAGGCAGGGCGGTCTGCCCTTCCTTCACACGCTTGCGGCTGGAAGAGTCTCATGGAAATACCTGACCTTGTTTTTGCTCCTGGCCCTGCCCTCCCTTTTTACCAGGGCATCCGTCTACGGCCTGGTCCTGGTTCTGATGGGACTCGTTTTCGCTGTCATGGTTCATGCCAGACAAGTCGCTTCCCTGACCCGGCTCGACGAAAACAGAAGCTGGCAGCTGTCCTACCTGGCCATCATCATCTTCGCCGGCATCCTCTCCTCTGTGACCAGCATGGTCCAGATGCTCAAACTGGTGCGTTAGGCCGTCAACCCTTCCTTGCAAAACTGCTATAATTGGGAGCGCTGATTGTGGAGGGGACTTGATTCGCCGTGCTGAAAAAACTAAAAAGACAATACCGATGGCTGCTTGAAAAATACCGGCGCGAATACCTGATCGCCTTCGCTTGCGTCTCCATCAATTACCTGGTTTCCGTACTGCCCCCCTGGTTCGCGGGCCGGGCCGCCGACCAGATCTTTAGTTCCAGCCTGACCCTGGGAGGGCTCCTGGCCCAAGTCGCCCTCATGCTGACGGTGACTTTGCTTGCCTACATTTCCGGCTATTTCTGGTCCTACTACCTGATCAAGGCCTACGACGTGACAGAATTGATGGCGCGCCAAAGGACTTTTTCAAAACTGCTCAACCAGAACGCCCCTTTTTTTCTAGCCCAGTCAACAGGGAGCCTGATGGGAAAATCGACCAACGACGTCTCTTCCATCGCCGAGATGGCAGGATTCGGCATGATGATGCTTTTCGATTCAACCCTTTACCAGCTGGTGATTCTTGCTATCATGGCCATCAACGGCTCCTGGCAGCTGACCCTGCTGACCTTCCTGCCCTATCCGCTTCTCATCTTCTTCTCCAGCAAGGTGGGCAACCGGATTTATTCGGAATATGACCTGGCCCAGCAGGCTTTTGACGACATCAACGACCATGTCCTTGAAAACATTCAGGGAATCCGGGTCATCCGGGCTTTTGTCATGGAAGATCAGGAGAAGGCGCTTTTCGCGGAGCGGACGGGTCATCTCTTCAGGCAGAACATGAGAGTGGCCAGGCTGGACGCCCTCTTCATGCCGGCATCACGGCTGATCCAGGGCAGTTCCTTTATGATTGCGCTCCTGGTGGGAGCCAGGCTGATCGGCACGGGAACCATCACCATTGGCCAGCTCATGTCCCATGTCTTCTACCTGGGCATGCTGGCCTGGCCCATGATCGCCATGGGGGAGTTCATCAATATCTCCCAGCAGGCAACGGCCTCCATGGACCGGGTTCAGGAGATCTGGGACTGGCGGGAGGAAATAGCGGACCCCCCCGATGCCATCCCTTGTGAATCGATCGGCGACATCACCTTCGACCGCTTTTCTTTTTGCTGGCCCGGCCAGACCAAACCCATCCTGAAAGACCTGTCCTTCACCATCCGCCGGGGTATGACCGTGGGCGTTGTCGGCCGGGTCGGATCGGGAAAAACAGCTCTTTTGAAGCAAATCCTGCGTTTCTACCCCCAGGAAGCTGACCTGCCTTCCGTGAACATCGACCCCTCGCTTCCCCCGCCAGCTGAACGCTTGCGGATTAACGGCCTGCCCATCCGCCTCTTTGACAGGCGGAGCCTGAGACGGCACATCGGCTATGTGCCGCAGGAGAGCAACCTTTTCTCTCTTTCGGTCCGCGAAAATATCCTGATGGGCGCCCGCTCAGCTACGGACGGCTGGCCGCCCGGCCAAGAGGACCGCGACCGGGAAATCGCTTTTTGGAAAAAACCCTATCGCGGTATCGTCAGGGAAATTGAGGAGCGGGAAGCGGCAACGCCGAAACCGTCCTCTGTATCGGATCAAGCCTTTGAAGAGGTCCTGCGAATCGCCGACTTCGCCAAAGACCTGGAGGCCCTGCCCGAGGGCCTTGACACCCTGACAGGTGAGCAGGGGATTGCCCTCTCAGGCGGGCAAAAACAACGTCTTTCCATCGCCCGGGCTCTCCTGGGCGATCCTGAAGTCCTGATCCTGGATGACTGTCTCTCGGCTGTGGACGCAATCACGGAGAAAAATGTGCTCCAGGCCCTGACCAGAGAGCGGGCGGACAAAACGACCCTGGTGGCATCCCACCGCCTGTCTGCCGTCCGGGACGCTGACCTGATCCTGGTTCTGGAAGACGGCGCCATCGCCGCCCGGGGCCGGCATGAGTCGCTGATGGCAGAGGGCGGCTGGTATGCTGAACAATTCGAATTGCAGCAGCTGGAGGAGCGAAAATCAACAAGAGAGGAGGCCATGTGATGGACGCAGATAATACCGGCAAATCCCGATCCAGTCTCTGGCGCCTGACCCGCTATGCCCGATATGCTGTCCCCAGCCTGGCAGCCGGTTTTATCATGACTGTACTGACGGTCGGCCTGGATCTGGTTGGACCCTATCTGATTTCGCGTGTGCTGGACAACGAAATTGTCATCGGCCAAGGCATGCGGGATCCACAGGTTTTTATTTATATGATCCTGTTCTATGGCCTGACCCTCCTGTTTTCGCTGGTCACCCGCTACGGAGGGAGTGTCTTTAACCACAAAGCAGCCAACCACATTTCCGCCATCATGCAGCAGGAAATTTTCAGCCATGTCCAGCAGCTGCCGGTCGCCTATTTTGACACCCTGGCAGCCGGCACCGTTGTTTCGCGCATCACCAACGACACCAAGGCCGTCCGCGTTTTCTTCACGACGGTCCTGTCCCGTCTGCTTATGGCCGGGGTCTTCGCCCTGGGCATTCTGGTCAGCCTGCTCAGCCTGGATTGGCGGCTCTTCCTGGTCGCCTCGGTATCTTTTCCCATCCTCTTTTTCCTCTTCAGGGATTTTCAAAAAAAGTCGCTGAGCTACAGCAGAAAATACCGCAAGGGCATCAGCCGGCTCAATGCCAACCTGAACGAGTGCATCAACGGGATTGAAGTCATTCAGGCCTTCAACCGGGAGCGCGACATGTACGATGGCTACGGACGGATCAATGACCAGGTCTTCAAAAACGGCCTGGGCATGACCCGGCTGCACTCTTACAGCGGCTGGAATGCCACGGATGCGCTCAATTACCTGATGTTCGCCCTGGCCCTCCTCTACTTTGGACTGGGCAATATCACGGGCTCCAACCCGGTGCCCATCGGTTCACTTTACCTGTTCATCGACTACATGCTGCGGTTTTTCGCACAGATGAACCAGGCCATGCAGCATCTGGGCAACCTGGAGCGGGCAAGGGGCGCTGCCGACCATATCTTTGAGCTCCTCAACCGCCCGGCACTCGCTGATGGCGGTCAAATCCTCGACCACTTGGAAGGCGACGTGGCTTTTGAAGAAGTCACTTTCGCCTATAAGCCGGATGAAACGGTTCTTCAAGATGTCAGTTTCTTTATCCCCCGCGGCGTGACAGCCGCCTTCGTTGGCCAGACCGGCGCAGGCAAGTCCACCCTGATGAACCTGCTCTTTTCCTTCTATGAGCCGGAAAAGGGCTGCATCAGGGTCGACGGCTTCGACCTGAAATCCCTGAACAAACGATCGGTGCGGAAGCATATGGCCATCGTCACCCAGGAACCTTTCCTCTTTACAGGCACCATTGAATCCAACATTACCTTGAACCGTCCCGGCCTTGGAGCGGGGGATGCCTCTGCGGCACTCATCGAAGTCGGGGGCGGCGCCTTTCTCGCCCGCTTGGCCGACGGCATTAAAACGGAGGTCAGGGAGCGCGGCAGTGAGTTCTCCGCTGGGGAACGTCAGCTGATTTCTTTCGCCCGTGCTCTGGCCCAGAATCCCACAGTCCTGATCCTGGACGAAGCGACTTCCCACATCGACTCCGAAACGGAGGACATCATCCAAAAAGGCATCGAACGTCTTTCGCGGGGCCGCACCACGCTCATCATCGCCCATAGGCTTTCGACCATCCGCCATGCCAGCCGGATCTACGTCTTAAGCCAGGGGCAGATTGTCGAGTCGGGCAGCCACCAGGAGCTGATGGCAATGGGAGGGATCTTTGCCGATATGGCAGCCATGCAGACCCGGCAGAGCCGGACCGGGGGAGAGTGGCCATGACTTGCGGCAAAGACTCTGACAAAAAGAAGAAAACTGACAAGTCCGTGCGCCGCAGCCCCTGGATGACGGCCCTGCTTCTCGGCCTCTTTTTCTTTTTGGCCCTTGAACTCTTCGGTTCCTCCTGTCTTTTTGCCCGGGTCTTTGGCATCCCCTGCGCAGGCTGCGGGAGCAGCCGGGCCTTTTCCCTGCTTGTTCAAGGCCGCTTCCGGGAAGCCTTTCATATGCATCCGCTCATCCTGGTCAGCTTGGCCCTCCTGCTTGTCATCCTGACTTTCATGATCATGAAGCTTCTCGCGATCCGGAAAGGACAATCCTTCCATCTGCCCCTCCCGCCCCGGACGGTCCGAGCCATCTTCTTTTCCCTGATCGGTCTTTACCTCCTGGTCTACCTGATAAGAATGATCCTGTACTTCCCGCACACGGAGCCCATGTGCTACAACCCTGACTCTGTCTGGGGACATCTGATCGCCCTGTTATGGAGCCTGACGAGGCGCTGACAGCGGTTTTCCCTTTCCCCCTGATTGATCGGGCCCCGCCATCTGGAGTATGCTGATTAAGTTAGCCGGGTTAAGAAGGAGGATTCACCATGACCTATTCACCCCATCTATCATCTGCTTTCAACGACACCACCCTGAGAAGCAAACATGTTTCCCCGCTGTCGGGCATGTGCTCCTTTTGTACCCAGGAATGCCCCGGAACCTGTGAAATTGCCCTGGCAGCCGTTCTGGGCAAACAGACCGTTTACCCGACCAACACCGGCAATAATCAGGTCGCCTCGGAAAAGGACTATCCCATCGATTTTTCGCATTTCAACATCAATGGCCGGGTATTCGGGGCCCTGGGAGCCGGTGAAAGCTATGAGGAGGCCAACATCTACCGGGTCAACCTGAAAAGGACTTATGGGAAATTCAAACCGGTTGAGCTGACCATGCCTCTCATTCTGCCTGCCCTGATCAAGCTCAACTGGCAGGACTATTTCGGAGGGGCTGCCATGGCGGGTGTCTCCTGTGTCATCGGGGAGGAGGCCAGGGACAAGGATCCCCATCTCAAAATCGAGAAGGGCCGGGTAACCCATTTCCCCGCCCTGGAGGCCATGCTGGATGCCTTCCGCCGCTATGACCGGGGCTATGGCCAGATTGTCCTCCAGTGCAATGTGGAAGATGATCTGTTGGGGGTTCCCGAATACGCGGTTGAAAAGTTCCGGGCCGACGCCATCGAGTTTAAGTTTGGCCAGAGCGCCAAGGGCACCCAGCCTGCCCGTAAATTGAAGGACCGGGAGGAGGCGCTGGAGAAACAAAGGGCCGGCATGCTGGTCTTTCCGGATCCCATGGATCCCGGCATCATCCAAAAAGATGAGGAAGGCAGCTGCCCCTCCTTTTTTTCCTACGCACGGCTGCCCCTCTGGGACGAGGACTATTTGATTCCCCGGATCCGGGAACTCAGGGAGATGGGAGTCACCAATATCTATCTGAAAATGGCAGGCTATGACCGGCGGGATCTTGAAAGGGTTTTGAGGCTGGGAAGCGAAGCCGGGGTCGACATGATCACTTTCGACGGCGCCGGCGGCGGCACAGGGTACAGCCCCAACAAAATGATGAATGAATGGGGCCTGCCCGCTATCCTGATGCAGGAAGCCCTGTCCGGTATCGTCAAAAAAATGAAAGAGGAAAACCTCCCCCTCCCCGCCATCACCATGACCGGCGGGTTCAGCTCTGAAGATCAGGTATTTAAGTCCCTGGCCCTGGGCGACGGTGCTGTCACTGCAGTGGGACTGTGCCGAGCAGCCATGGCGGCGGCCATGACGGGGAAAACAATCGGGGAAGAGATCCGGGCCGGCCGGGTTCCAAAACTTTTCCGTTCCTTCGGCCAGACAGTGGACGAGATCTATGCTGACCTGGCAGATTTGCGCTCCATTTACGGTCGCCAGGCCAACCATTTCTCCCTGGGCGCTGTCGGCGTCTTCTCTTATCTCAACAAAATTGCTTTCGGCTTGAAACATCTGGCAGCCCTCAACCGCAAATTTGACATCGCCAGGCTGGATCGAAGCGATCTGATCCCCCTGACGCTGGAAGCCAGGGAACTGCTCCGAGGGCAGTGGTTCAGCGCATGACGCGGCCTTCCCTTGGCCTGCTGTGCTAAAATAGTGGCACTTCGAGAGGTTTTTAGCAGATGAAGGACAGGGATCAAAAACAAGGACAAAGGCGGGACGGACCCCGTGATGAACGCCTCATGGCCGAGGCGACGCGGCGCGCGCCCGGCATCGCTGCCAGGAACGGCAGGCAGCCGCGTCCGCCGGTTCGTCAAGCAGGGACGGCGTCCTCTTCGATGCACACCCTGCCTTTGGAAATTCGTCAAAGCCGAAAATACAAAAAGAGCAAGCGTGTCCTCAGAAAACGTGTGTCCGGCCGCCCCACAAGAAGCATGACGGCCGCATCGGTACCCTCAGCCGTTTGGTCAGGCGTCAAAAAAGCCCTCCTTCTTGTCACGGTGATTTTTCTGGCCATCATGGCCTTCGTCGGAGGCAGCGGGCTGGGCATGCTCTCAGGCTACATTTCAACTGCGCGCCCCCTGGAGATCAAGGACATCAAGGAGACCTATGAGGCGACCTTCATCTACGACAAGAACGGCCAGCAGGCGGCTGTGCTGACCGGTTCGCAGAATATCCTGCGTGAATACGTCCCCATCTCCGTCATCAAGCGAACCTACATCGATGATGCCTTCATCGCCATCGAGGACGAACGTTTTGAAACCCACAAGGGGATTGACCCCAAACGCATCGCCAACTCGGTTGGCAATGTGTTTTTAAGTTTCGGGACCGACACCCACGGGGCCTCCACCATCACGCAGCAGGTGGTCAAAATGATGTCGGGAGCGGATGACCGCTCCGCTCAAAGAAAAATTCAGGAATGGGAGCGGGCCATTGATCTGGAAAAGAAGCTGTCCAAGGACCGGATCATGGAACTCTTCGTCAACATGGTGCCCATGGGCGGCCAGTACGTGGGAGTCCAGTCGGCGGCCAAAGCCTATTTCGGCAAGGATATCTCCCAGCTTGATCTTGCGGAATGCGCTTTTTTGGCAGGCATTCCCAACCTCCCCTCCATATACAATCCTGCGACTGAGTATGGCAAGCGAAATGCCCTGCGGCGGATGCGGATCACCCTGGGCAAGATGCTGGAAATCGGGAAGATTACTGAGGAGGAATACCAGAAGGCACTCGACCGCGAGCTTGTTTTCAAGAAAACGGAACAGCAGACAGGCTCCGGCACCGTCAACTCCTATTTTATCGATGCGGTGATCAATGAAGTGATCGAGCAATTGATGTCTCAGCGCGGCTATTCACGTCAGCTGGCCAACCTTGCCGTTTTCCAGCACGGCCTGACCATCGAGACCACCCTGGACCCGGAGATTCAGCGGATGGCTGAGGTCAGTTTCCAGAAAAAAGAGCTGTTTTCAACCAATTACGATGCCCTCCCTGAAAGCCCCCAGATCCCCCAGGCAGCCATCACGGTCATCTCCAACCAGCCTGAATCTTTCGGCCAGATTGTCGCCATGGTCGGGGGCTTTGGTGAAAAAAAGAAAAACCTGATTTTCAACCGGGCCACTCAGGCCTACCGCCAACCGGGATCATCCATCAAGCCGGTTCTTGTTTACGCGCCCGCCCTGGACACGGGCCTGGTGACTGCGGCGACCGTCCTGGTCGACGAAGAGAAGCACCTGGATCCCAGAAATCCCGGCCGCTCATGGCCACGCAACTCAGGCGGCGGCTACAACGGACCGGTCACTATCCGCCGGGCACTTCGCCAATCACTCAACACCATCGCTGTTGAAGTCTATACCGAGATCATGAATCCCTCCATCGGACTCTCCTACATGAAGCACATGGGGGTTGACCGGACGGATGAACCCCAGCCCGCAGGTGCCTTGGGGGCCTTCGCCTGGGGCATGAACAGCGTGGAGATGGCCGGCATGTTCACGGCACTTGCCAATCACGGGATTTTTACCGAACCCTATCTCTTCACCCGGGTACTGGATGCCGACGGCAATGTCCTCCTTGAGCACAAGCCGCGTATCGAGCAGGTCTTCTCGGTGGAGACAGCCGACCTGATGACCAACCTCCTGGTCGACACGGCCCGCAATGCCGGCTGGATCAGACCCTTCGTGGGAATTGGAAGCCAGCCGGTGGCCGGCAAAACAGGAACATCGGACGAGCGCATTGACCGCTGGTTCTGCGGCTATAC
Organism: Fastidiosipila sp.; assembly: GCA_012511175.1. NCBI lineage: Bacteria > Bacillati > Bacillota > Clostridia > Eubacteriales > Oscillospiraceae > Fastidiosipila > Fastidiosipila sp. The sequence continues at coordinate 58,342 of JAAZGO010000033.1, forward strand.
GCCTTACTACACGGCCGCCGTCTGGTATGGATTCGACAATGCCAATGGCCGGCGTACGGAAATCAACAGCAGTGACGTGGCCAGTCCCATCAAAATCTGGCGCGACGTCATGTTCCAGATTCACGAGAATCTTGAAGTGAAACAGTTCTCCATGTCAGATAAGCTGGTGTCAAGACAAGTCTGTGCGGAGTCGGGCATGCTTCCAACCGAATACTGCCCGGAAGTCATCACCGAGTATTTTGATTCGACCAAAAGACATACTTTCCCCGAGCTGCCCTGCACCCTCCACAGTGAACCCATCGAGGAAGAACCGGAACCGACAGAACCGGAACCGACGGAGCCGATCATTATTGAGCAGCCGGATAACAGTCCCCCCGATGGGGACGGTCACCCCTAGTCTTCTTACCTTGAAGTTCGGATTCGCTGCTGCCTGCGCCGGGAATCCGGCCTGTCTTTCCGGCTTCTCCTGACCCCTCGCGGTATGAGATAATGGACGGCGAAACGAGCAGAACACCCGTCGATCAAAAAGGAGGTTACATGTCCATGCCACTGAGCCTTGAAGAATATCAAAAAGCCGCAGATTGGCTTAAAGAACAGACCGATGTCCGGCCGCAGTTCGCTGTCATCCTTGGATCCTCGCTTGGTGCCATTGCGGACCGAATGGAGGGAAGGAAGAGTTTTCCTTACAGCGACATTCCGGGATTCCTGCTTTCAACCAACCCCTCCCATGCCGGGGAGCTGGTATTCGGATACCTGGGCAGCCGCCCCACAGTCATTATGTCCGGCCGTTTTCATTATTACGAGGGCTATTCCTACCAGGAGCTGGCTTTACCCGTCCGCGTCCTCTCTCTTTTGGGCGTTAAGACCCTGATCACCACCAATGCGGCGGGAGGCGTCAACCTCAACTTTCAGGTCGGCGACATCATGGTGATTTCCGACCATATCAATCTGGTCGGTGCCAGCCCCATGACCGGCCCCAACATCGAAGCCTTCGGGCCCCGTTTTTTTGATGTCACCTGGCTTTATACGCCGGCGCTCCGCAGACTGGCCCACCAGACAGCCGCATCACTTGACCCCGCCCTGACCCTGGTCGAGGGAGTCTACCACTTCTGTACGGGACCCCATTTTGAGACACCGGCCGAGATACGTGCCATCCGCACCCTGGGAGGTGATGCCGTCGGCATGTCGACTGTGACTGAAACCTTGACGGCTGCCCATTGTGGCATGGAAGTCCTCGGCTTCTCGCTGATTACCAACATGGCTGCCGGCGTCCTCGACCAACCTCTTTCGGATGAAGAGGTCGGTCTGGTGGCGCGGGCCTCGGCTGACCGGATGGGGGAACTCATCGAGGCCATTATCGCAAGGAAAGGATAGAGGCATGCTATTTCACGACATCGCTTTGATCGACAGGGAGGGCAAGACCCGGGAACACATGAATGTCCGCGTGGCCGGCGCCTGGATCGATGCCATTGAGCCCTGTACCGATACGCTGGCTGAGGCACAGGCCCGGGAAAAAGAAGTCTATGACGGCCGCGGCAAACTCATAATCCCCGGCTTTTTCAATAACCATTCCCATGTCCCCATGACGCTGACCCGGGGCTACGGAGAGGACCTGAGCCTTTATGACTGGCTTTACAAGCGTATCTTCCCCTTCGAGGCTTTGCTGACTGAAGAGGATATGTACTGGGGAGCCCTCTTGGGGATCGCTGAAATGCTGAGAGGCGGCACCGTTTCCTTCACGGACATGTACATGCGGATCCAGGGAATTTTCCGGGCTGTGACCGAGTCAGGCATCAAGGCCAGCCTGTCCAACGGCCTGACGGGCGACGCCTCGACCGTACTGGAGCAAACCGCCTGGTACCGTGAGACGGAAACCATGATCAGGGATGCCCAAACTTCCAAGGGGCTGGTCATTGCCAATGCCTCACTCCACGCTCAGTACACGAGTGCGCCGGAGCTGATCCGCCAGCTGTCAGATTACGCCCGGGACCGCAAGCTGCGAATGCATGTCCATTTATCCGAAACCTTGGAAGAGCATGAGGAATGCAAGGAGAAATACGGCAAGACCCCTGCCTGCTACCTGGCTGACCTGGGCCTTTTTGATGTGCCGACCACGGCGGCTCACGCCGTTTATATTGAAGGCAGCGATTATGACATCTTGAAGAACAAGGGTGTGACCCTCAGTCATCAGCCCTCCTCCAACCTGAAAATCGGGAGCGGCTTTGCCGATGTCAAAAACTGGCGCGATCATGGCATCCGGGTCACCATCGGTACGGACGGCGCCGGCAGCAACAACAACCTGGATATGATTGAGGAGGTGACGCTGGCTTCTTTCCTGGCCAAGGGCCTGCACCGGGATCCCCTCCTCTTTTCGACAGGAGAGCTTCTAACCTTTGCGACCCGTAATGGGGCACTGGCCCAGGGACGCGAAGACACGGGCCTGCTGGAGGAAGACTACCGGGCGGACCTGGCAGTGGTGGACATGACGGGCTTGAAGTTCCAACCGGTTTACGACTACGGCACCAGCCTTTTTACCAATGCCAACGCTTCCGATGTGGCCCTGACCATGGTCGATGGCCGGGTTCTGTACAGGGACGGAGAGTTTACCACCATTGACATTGAGAAGGTTATCCGACAGGTTTACCGGATCCGCGACGAAAAACTGGCGGCCCTGGGCGGCTGATTCTCTTGATCGAAGGTTTTCTCCAAAAGTTGATAGGGATCCGAGCGGATCCCTATCGAGGAGACGTATGAAGAGGTGTTGTCGTAGCATTTCGCTACGAACTAAATATAGCGCCCGTTTGTTGAGCAGAAACAGCATGAATTTGAACAATTGTCACAATTGCGTGATCGTAAGCATACGAAATCCATTTTTTCGAAAATTAGCCTTCCTCCTGGCCTTGGTCCTGACCGCGGCAGCCCTCCTGCCTCTTTCCGCCTGCGTATCTCCCAAGGACTCACCTGACCTGACGATGCCTTACCTCTCACGGACGGATGAGCGGCCCCTTCAGATTCCCACGGACTATCCCCTGACGGAAAAGGAAGCGGCCAGAGCCGCGACCGCCTTCGATCTGCCCCTGGAGAGCTACGACCTGCTCCGGCCCGGCGGGGCGGTCGATCTTTCCCTGCTCGAGGAGGTGGTCATCTTCCGGGTGGTCGACGGCGACACCTTGATCGTCATGCGCGATGACCGTCCGGTCAGGCTACGGCTCATCGGGCTTGACGCGCCGGAATCTTATTCGCATCACGATGAAAAAATGAGGACGCACCAAGGCGAATCGGTCTCGCGGCTGGTCACCGCCTGGCTGGATGGCCGGCCGGCTTACCTTCAATTCGACATGGAGGCGACCGACCCCTATGACCGGCTCCTGGCTTATGTCTGGCTGGACGCCCACACCATGGTCAATGAGGTCCTGGTTCGTGAGGGATTGGTGTGGCAACACCGCTATCCGCCCAACACAAGATTCAACGACTATTTCGAGGAACTCGAAAAGATGGCGAAACAAGAGAGGCGCGGTATCTGGGGCGACGGCGGAAAACCTATTTTTGGTTATGATGAAAACAATCAAAGAACAGGGAGCGGCAATGACGTGAAAGAGAAAACAATTTATCTGGCGGGCGGTTGCTTTTGGGGGGTCGAGCGCTATTACCAGCTCCTGCCGGCAGGCATTTTGAAAACAGAGGCAGGTTACGCCAATGGAACGGGCGCCCACCCTTCCTATGAGGAAGTCTGCCGCGGCAACACCGGCTTCGCTGAAACAGTCCGTGTGGTTTACGATCCCGGTGAGATTTCACTTGAGGCCATCCTGGCCCATTTTTTTCGCATCATTGATCCGACGACCCGGGACCACCAGGGTAACGATTACGGCGACCAGTACAGGCCGGGTATTTACTATGTGGATGAAAACGACTTCCCGGTCATCTGCGATTACCTGGACGCCAGGCGCAAAGATTATGCCAGGCCCCTGGTTGTCGAAGTGCTTGAACTTGTCAATTTTTACCCCGCCGAAGATTGGCACCAGGACTATCTTCTCGCCAACCCGGCAGGTTACTGCCATGTAGACCTCAGCCAGGCTGAACTACCACTGCAACCCTATGAACTCCCCCAGGACGGCGCCGAACCGGTCTACTCCGGTAACACCCTTGACCCCGGCCTTTTTGAATCGCATTTGACCGGCAAAGCAGTGTCCGCCTCTTTTGTGCGCCCTTCCAGGGATGAACTGCGGGAACAGCTGAATGACCTCCAGTACAAGGTGACACAGGAAAACGACACGGAGCGTCCCTTCGCCAATGCCTTTGACCAGATTTTTGAGCCGGGCCTTTATGTCGATGTGGTAAGCGGCGAGCCGCTTTTCAGCTCCCGGGATAAATACGACGCCGGCTGCGGCTGGCCGGCCTTTAGCCGGCCGGTGGCAAGAGGCGCGCTGGTCTACAGGGATGACACCAGCCTCTGGCGCAAAAGAGTGGAAGTTCGAAGCGGGGGCGCCGACTCACACCTGGGCCACGTTTTCGAGGACGGCCCCCCCTCTTCCGGCGGCCTCCGCTACTGCATCAACAGTGCAGCCCTGCGTTTTATTCCCCTGGAAGACATGGAAAAAGAGGGCTACGGCGACTGGATCGATGAAGTAATCGATGCCGCTCCCTGAGACAGCCTTCCGGCCGCCTTATGTTAAAATTAAGGGTGCCTGCCGGTGCCTGGCCATAATCGCCGGTCAGGCCCGGATGAGAGGCCGTATCCGAGCCGCAACTGAATGCGGGGCCCGTGCGATGCAGGCCTGTGAACCCCGTCAGATCCGGAAGGAAGCAGCGGTAAGCGGACCCCTGTATGTGCCGCGGGGAAACCTGGTTCGGTTGCGGCTCGGGTACGGCATTTTGGAAGGCATGAGGTGTCATCATGACGGAAATGGATAATCTTGCTCTCTACCGGCTGTGGCGGCCGCAGACTTTTTCTGACATGGTCGGCCAGGAGCAAGTGGTTTTTCCCCTCCGTCAAAGTATCATTGATCAAAAATTCTCCCATGCCCTGCTTTTTTCCGGCACCCGAGGAACCGGCAAGACCTCATTGGCAAAGATTTTCGCCAAAGCCATCAATTGCCTGAATCCTGACCGGGGGGATCCCTGCAACCAGTGTGAAATATGTCTGGCAGCCAATGACGGCTCCCTCATGGATATCAATGAGATCGACGCCGCCTCACACAACAGTGTGGACCATATCCGCCGGCTGACGGACGAGATTGTCTTCACGCCGGTCCGGGCCGCCTATAAGGTTTACATCATCGATGAAGTCCACATGCTGTCCCAGGGCGCCTTCAACGCCCTGCTCAAGACTCTGGAGGAGCCTCCTGCCCACGCAGTCTTTATCATGGCGACGACGGAACCGCACCGGATTCCGGCCACTATCATGTCGCGATGTCAGCATTTTCAATTCCGCCGCATCCCCAAGGATCAAATGATCGAGCGACTGGCCGAAATCGCCAAAAGCATACCGCTTGCCATCGAAGATGACGCTTTGGAGATCATGGCCCAGATCGCGGGCGGGGCGCTCAGGGATGCCATCAGCCTCCTGGACCAGACACGGCAGCTGAAAGCGGAAAAGATCGGGCGGGATGATGTGCTCCTTCTTGCCGGCCGTGTGCCGGATGAGTTTCTTTCTGAAACAGCCCGGTCCATGATCCGGAACAACCCCGAGTCCCTTTTGACCAATATCCAGGAACTGGTTATGTCCGGGCGCGACCTGACACGATTCGTGACGGATCTTGGGGGCTTTTTCCGAAACCTTCTGGTTGCGCGTGTATCCGACAAGCCCGAATCTTTGATTCAGATGCGTCACGAGGACATCAGTCAGCTCCAGTCGATCGCGCAGCAATCGACGGCCTCAGGACTGACCGATGTCATCGTGGGATTGGCCGAGCTTCAGTCCTCCCTCCGCTTTTCGCCCGACATCCGGACCTCCCTGGAAATTGGCCTGCTCCGGCTGGCTTCCCTGACCGGGCGCCAGGCTGAAGTGCCCGTACCCCAAAAAGATCCGGCAAGCAAAGAAAGACCCAAAAAGGAGACTTCTCTTCCCGCCCCGCAAGCGGTTCCCGCCCAAGCCAAATCACCTGCCCAGGAAACCTTTCAAGCTCCGGACAGTTGCGGCGCACCCGGCAGCGAAAAGATTGAAACCCAGGAGGGAGAGGAACTCTTGCTCCCCGTCTGGCGGGACATCCTGGATCTGCTTTTAAGGGAACGCCGCTTTGACATTTCACTTTGCGCCCGGCCGGCCCGGGTCATGGTCAGGGAAGGTTTCTTTGACATCCGCTTTGACAACAATCTATTCGGCCAGTATGCCTGTTTAAATAAAAGGGAGAGCATCGAGCTGATTGAAGAGCTTTTGCTGCAGCGGACGGGCAAACGCTACCCGGTCCGCATCACACTCGACGAATCCCTGGACCAGTCGGTTGGCGCGACAGCGGAATGGCGCTGGCTCAAGGATGCACGCGACCAGGCCCTGAGCGAAAGCCTGCCCGAGCCTTTCAGCGGCGCGGACAATCCCCAAGGAGGTTAACCCATGGCAAAAGGAAGACGCGGAAGCTACCCGCAAGGCGGCATGCGGGGCGGCAATCAGATGAGTCAGCTGATGAAGCAGGCTCAGAAGATGCAGGAAGATCTGGCCGCGGCTCAGGAGGAGGTTGCGCTCATGAAGGCGGAGGCGACTGCGGGCGGCGGAATGGTGCGCCTGGTCATGGGAGCGGGACATCAGGTGGAAACCCTGGAAATCAATCCCGATGTGGTTGACCCCCAGGATCTTGAGATGCTGCAGGACCTGCTTACGGCAGCCTTCAATGATGCAGCCAGCCAACTGGATCAGATGACCCAGGAGCGCATGGCCGAGGTCGCAGGCGGCGGCCTGGGCCTGCCGGGATTTTAGCCATGGCCTACCGCTTCTCGCCCGCCATCGCTCAACTGATTAATACCCTGGCCAAGCTTCCCGGCATCGGTCAAAAGACAGCGCAGCGGCTGGCTTTTCATATCCTTGATGAATCGCGTGAAGATGCCCTGGCACTGGCCGAAGCCATCCAACAGGCCTGCGAGAGTGTCAGACTCTGCTCGGAATGCTGCAATCTGACCGAGGAGGATCCCTGCCAGATCTGCACGGCCAGATCACGCGACCGGACCCGAATCTGTATTGTCGAAAACCCCAGGGATGTCGCAGCCATGGAGCGCATTCATGACTTCCGGGGTCTCTATCATGTCCTCCACGGAGTCATCTCCCCCATGCATGACATGGGTCCTGAGGACATCAAGCTGAAGGAACTTTTTCAGCGGCTGCAAAACCACAGTGAAGTGGAAGAGATCATTCTGGCCACCAACCCGACCATCGAGGGTGAGGCGACCGCCCTTTATATCGCCCGCCTCTTGAAACCCTCGGGGATCAAGGTCACCAGGATCGCCCACGGCATCCCCATGGGTGCGGCTTTGGAATATGCCGATGAGGTCACCCTGGCCAGGGCCTTCCAAAACAGACAGGAAGTGTAGCCCGGCCAAGCTTCCCCGCCATGCCACTGCTCCGATTGATCCTCCGGCTCTTTTTTCGCAAACCGGCCATGTTCGGTCTTGACAGGATCCAGAGGGATCAGCCAGCCGTCTTCGTCAGCAATCACCTGGGCGCCCACAGCCCCATTCTTCTGACCCTCCATTTCCCGATTCCCTTCCGCCCCTGGGCCCACGCCCATGTGACCCGGATTGCGGACTGCCGCGACTACCTGGAAGAAAACTTTACCCGCCACTCGCTGAAGCTGAAGCCGCCTTTCAGCCGCTGGCTGGCAGCCCTGCTGGCCAGGCCGGCGGTCTGGGTCATGCGAAAGGTCCGGGCCATTCCCGTCTACCGGGGCAGCCCGGCCATTCATCGAACCTTTGCACTCAGCCTGGATACCCTGAAAAAAGGAGACTCCCTGCTTATTTTCCCCGAGGACAAGTTCACACCTTTTTCGGACCGGGTCCATGACTTTTTTCCTGGCTTCACCCTCCTGAGCCGCCTTTATCGCAAGGAGACGGGACAGGAACTGCCGTTCTATCCCCTCTATGTGGACAGGAAAAAACATACCGTTCGGATTGGTCAGGCCATGGTTTTTGGAGCGGGCGAAACCAGCCGGGGCAAGTACAGGGCCATGGCTGGCAAACTCCGGGATGCGGTCGATGCCCTGGGCCGGAACTGATCCTTTTTCCTGTGCCTGCAGGCCATTGAGGTATGAATACCAAACTTTCCAGGGCATTCAAGACACCCTCTCAAGCGGCTAGCCGACCCCTTTTTGCCTTGACAGTTATCTTTTCGCGTGGTAGAGTGTCTTAGCGTTTCAAGTGCTGCTCGTGTGGCGGAATCGGCAGACGCAGCGGACTTAAAATCCGCGGGATTCCAATCCATGCCGGTTCGAATCCGGCCACGAGCACCAGTGGAACACCCACACCGCGGAGTGGAGCAGCTGGTAGCTTGTCGGGCTCATAACCCGGAGGTCGCAGGTTCGAATCCTGCCTCCGCAACCACAAAGAAAAGCTCTTCTGTCTGCCAAGGCAAAAGAGCTTTTTTCATGTTTTTGAAGGCCAAACAGGCATAAAACCAGTCATTTAGGGCTCACATCGGACAAGAAACACCGACAGGCAGCCTCCGTGCGGTGCCTTTTTGGGCAACACCAGAAGGCTTCTTAGGGCCATCCTGCCCCCCTTATATGCCTGTTTTGTTGCCGCAATTTGCGCAGAATGATGCGCCCGAAGACAGCGGCGCACCGCACTGTGGGCAGAAGGCATTTTGGGCCGCCGGTTTCGGACTTTGTGCAGGCGGAGGGTATGCGCCCGGGGCATAGGCCGGATGTGCCGCTGCGGTCTTGCGTTTTTTCCGGCTTGCTGCGACGGCGATCACGGCGATCAGCACGATGGCAAGTACGCCACCGCCGATCGCGAGGATCGCCCAGAACGGGAAGGCCGTCGTTTCGCCACTAATTTCCAGTTGCCCAAACTCTTCCTCCCATTGCGCAAATTCGTCCTTCACGTTGAATTTCTCGATCTCGCCCAAGCCGTCCTTCGTAGCCGTGACCATTTCGCCTGCTTCAACCCGTACGGTATGTCCTGTCGCAAGATCCCTGAATTCAGCTGTCCCTTCCAGCACTTTCAGGCTGCTTTCTTCACCATCGTCCTTGACCACAACAACCGTGCCTTTGATCGAAGTATTGGCACGGCTGGTTTCGATCCCAAAGTTTTCGTTGTAATCCTCCTGTGAATACCACTCGCTTAACGCATCACCCAGTCTTAATAACATCCCGCCAACTGACCGGACGTTTAATTTGTACTTTTGCTTGATTGTGACTTCGGTGCCCGGGCGGAGCATCAGTATGCTGTGCTCATAATCTTCCAGCCCGATAATTGCACCCTTGTTTTTTGGGGCGATGATGGTGTCGCCAACGCAAATGACCGTATGGGTATCCGCCATTTCCGTTTTATTGGAACCGGCACGCCGGATATAGAGCATCTCGGTCCCTTCGTTATTGGCTTTGAGACGCAGATTGGAATCTCTGGACGACGGCGTTTCCTCCGGCTCCCCGGTTTCCTCCGGCTCCTCGGTTTCCTCCGGCTCCTCAGTCGGCGCCTGGCTGAACGGCAAGGCACCCTGTACCGTCAACATGACCGTAAAAGAAAGCTCTTTGTCCTGTGTCAAATCCTTGCCTGCAAATGTCAATGAAACGCTGCTATCCCCTGGGTTTGCAATCCCTGTAAATTCAGCTTGTACATAGGAGACCGTGCATTTCAGGCTCGCATCCTTCTTAACACCGTTGAAATCTGCCTCATAGAACAGATTGCCGTAAAACCCGCCTGTAAGCGGGTCGTATTCGCCCGAGATTTGGCCCTTGCCGGTGTCCGATCCTACATAAGGCGCCCACGCGCCATCCGGCATTTCGTACTCTCCCGATTTGCCCTCCGCTGTTCCGGAGAGCATGTATTTTCGCTCTTGTTCTGAAAATTCCGCTTCAATCTTGATGTTCTTGAAGAATTGCCTGAGCGATGCGTTTTCAAGATTATTTCCGCTTATCTCTCCTTGTGCCAGCGAAAATCCGGATGCTGCGGCAAATGGCGACTGAACAGAAACGAACAACAAAAACGCCACCAGTGTGATCATTATTAGCTTTCTCATAGCTACATCCTCTTGTAAGCTGTTTCGACAATGAGTTCATGGCACTATTTTGATAACCACCTTCATTTCTTCCAGTCTTCTACCCGCAAAACATGCTTTTTAACAATCAAAATAATGGATTGTTTTTCACCTAACATATACGGCTAAAACGATGCCAAATCAATAGAAAAAATAAGATTTTCGATCTTTTCCGAGCTCTTCAGTTGACCGAATTTATGTTTTATTTTGTGATGAAAAATGATCACCACCCGTAATATAAATGGCTTGATGAACCGATATCAACTATTCTCTCTTTGAGCAAATGGAAAGCGTTTTTTGCGATTTTCCCTGGCCTTGCTTCAAGTTTGTCTATTTCACCTCTCAGAGAGGAACGAACCCTCCTGTGCCACTGTATGCTGTTGCCGTTCCCAATCCAGATTGCATCCGTATGGACTTTTCACTGTTCGAGTAACGTATTTGTAGGTCGGTAGGAGAAAAAGAGATTCCTCCCTAAACTGCTAAGGTGAGTAAAGCACACACCGCCTTTGCGGTTGAAGGAGGAATCTCATGGCAATCATACAGGAAAT
>JAAZGO010000034.1 GCA_012511175.1 Fastidiosipila sp.
CACAAATCCAATCTCTAAGCCTAGGATATTAGAAAGTGAGGACTATTTGAAGACCCTGGTTAACGGCATTTATTTCTTGGGCTTCGTTGCTTCCTATAACGGCATTTATTTATTGGGCGATATGGGGCAGGTTGACGATCCGGAGCGATCCCCTTATGATGATAACCGCGAGGTGTGGCGCAGTTGGCAGCGCGCTTGCTTTGGGAGCAAGAAGCCGCAGGTTCAAGTCCTGTCACCTCGACCAGCAGCAAAGAGTGCTCACACGCAGGAAAACCCCCGCGGCAACGCGGGGGTTTTTCTCTTAAGGGCCTGGGAGGGCACGATAGTCCTCTCAGCGGTTTAAAGGCAATAAACCAAGTTTGGTCGCAAATTCACAGTCAACCACATAACATGGGCCGCTGCCGTCACCCCAGGGATCCACGAGATACTCCGCCCATTCCTCCGGACTCAGATAGCCTATTACGCGATCCGGATCGTCTCCCTGATTGAAGGGCAGGACGGTTGTTTCGATTAGGAAGTATTCGCCTGTATTCCACCAGGTTTCAACGGCCACCTGAGCGTGACCGGGGGGGAAGACCAGCATCACATGCATGTCAGCAGAAAGGAGCGCACTGGCCATAACAAGCGCCGTCTCAATACAAACACCGCTGCGGCTGAGAAGAACGTCATCGGGCAGGAGAACCCGCTGGTGCAAGCCCTGCGTCATGGAGAAGGCACCCATGTTATAGCGCACGCCCATATCACTCATGGCGCCCTGGATCCCAAGTACCTGATAAAGGACATTCATGTAATACTCTTCCGGTCCAAAGAGTGCGCATAACTGATAGCCCTGAAAGGAATTAAATTGGCCATCAGTGGCTTCATTCAGCCATGTGATGGCCTTGCGCTTCAAATCGAGAATACCGTTGGATTCGGGAGTCAGCCAGGCCATGGCATTGTCAAGATTGGAGGATCCGAACTCGTCTTCCCAGAGAATGAAATCGTACTGGCTCATCAGTTTGATCGGAATACTTTCCTGAGCATAGCAGCGGCCGGATTCAAGGTCGGTGAGGGACACAACGATTTGCGCGTCCTTGCTGGAGCTCAAATTCAATTCACCGGTCAGCGGAGGAGGTTTAATATAGAAAGTCGTGATCTGTTCGGTAAGGGTCAACTTTTGTTCATAAGTTTGTGTGAAACCGGGTATTTCAACCTTCAACAAAATATCGGTGTCTTCACCCTCGACCGTTGCCGTGAGAATGACAAGGGAATCCACGGACGGGTAGAGGGACGGATAAACCGCCTCGGGATGTTTAAAATTGACCGTTACCTTCTTTTCAGCGCGCAGATAGCTGTATTCAGTCCAATCTGAATTCTGAACAGCCGCTTTCCCGTCTTCCGGGGAAGCTAGCAGAAGCCGTATATTCGATTTGAGCTCGTCGTGAAGAAGAAACAGGCCGGTACGCAGCCGTTCCAGTATCCGTTCGTGTTGAAAGACGGTCTCTTCGGTCAAGCGGATACGAAATTTTAGATCCTGAATAAAAACCCGATCCAAGGTATTAAAGATTGCATCAAGCCGTAAATGATCCGCAATGCCCTCGCTGAGAAGCTGCACAACGGTAATCAGTGACTCAGTGGCAGCTTTGAGGCTTTCCCCTAGTTCGAGGTACTTGGCATAGGTCGGCTGCATGAAAACGGGGCATGCCAATGCTTTAACCTTGTCGAAGGTCTCATCCACCAGATTGTATAAGTCGGTGGACATCAAGCCGAGATCGGTATAGCTGTCGGTATCAAAACTGTCGACGCTTTCCATCAAGGCATCCACATCTAAACGGAAGGTGAATAAGGCGATCAGATCTTCAAGCACAGACGTGGACTTTGCAAAATAGTGTTGTGCTGCGGCAATGGTCTGGTCGATCCGGCTGGATCCCCTGGTCGGAATCAGGTTGACCGCCTTTTCCATTTCCTCGAGCTGTTTCAAAAGGGCGTTCAGCTCAGCAACTTTTTTCCGCGTGACATACGCCTTTTCCTGTGCTTCCCGTGCGGCACCAGATTCAAGGTTTTTCCTCATGGAATCCAGATTCTGCTTTGCCGTCTTCAGATCTCCCTTGATGCTGGACTCGACCTTTTCAAAAATGGTGCCGGCATCTTTGAGGAATAAATCGATCTTCTGGAGTACAGCTTTGTCCTGATCTCCGTCCGGACCAGCATCCCGGCAACCCGGACAAGCGGCCAGCAGCAAGACAAGAAGAAAGCAAGTGAACCGTTTCATGCGACCTCCTCCTGGAAAAAGAAGACGTCATACCCACACAGCCGACGCTTTCGCTTTTCCAACCGGCATGAAATAGTCTGAATATTATACTCGATCAGGCGAAATTTTGCGCAAGGGTCAGGGAGTTGTGCAAATGATTCCGTGGCTGCAGAAGGCGTTTGAAGCGTGCTTGACAAAAACAGCTGCGCGATTATACTAATAGTACAAATCATACTTATCATACTTATGAACGGAGAGCCCAAGATGAGCAAACCCCAAGGCAAATACGCCTGGACGGTCAAGGTGGGGGAAAAGGGACAAATCGTTATCCCGAAAGAAGCCCGTCATCTATTTGACATCAATCCCGGTGACACTCTGATTATTTTGGGTGATGAACAACAAGGAATAGCGATACCTCCCAAAAATGCTTTCACTAAACTTATCGCTGCCATCTTTGGTGACACGATGCCTCTGGGAGAGAAAGGTGAATGAGTACAAGTCATTTCGCCGGGCGGCAGTACATCCTATTCGTGTGTGGAGAGCGGAATGGAATCGAAGGTTGGTCAGCCTGTCACAATGATCGAACTGTCTGTTTGGAAATTGGAAGTATAATGTTTGCAGAAGGATCAAGGATTGGAGGTCTGCCATGGATATTCCCGAACTTATGACCAAAAACTTCTTTTACCTCAAGGGTGATGAGTTGTTTTGCTCCTTCTTCGCCAACTCAGTTTACCCCTGGGATCTTCTGGCCTGCATCGGACCCTTCCTTATGGCTCTCGGCTCACAGCTTCCGGAAGAAAGATATGTTCGGACCGGCAAAGATGTCTGGATCGCGCGGTCAGCAAAAGTGGCCGGGTTTTCCACAATCAAAGGGCCGGCCATCATCGGTGAAGAAACTGAGGTGCGGCCCGGGGCCTTTATCCGTGGCAATGTCTTCGTCGGCGACCACTGTGTCATCGGGAATTCGACCGAGCTGAAAAACGCCATGCTGCTGGGACAAGTCGAAGCGCCTCATTTCAATTACATCGGCGACAGCATCCTTTCTTTTGGCGCCCACCTGGGAGCGGGAGTGATCACATCCAATTTGCGTTCGGACCGCAAGAATATCAAAGTCAGGCTGGGAAGTGCAGTCATGGAAACGGGCCTTCGCAAATTCGGTGCCATGATCGCTGAGAATGTTGAGATCGGCTGCAATGCTGTTTTGAGCCCAGGCGTTCTGATCGGGGCGGGGAGTATGATCTATCCCCTTTCCTTCGTGCGCCGGAGCGTTCCCCGCAATTCCATCTACAAAAATCAGGGTGAAGTGACCCACAGGCAGCTCTTCGAATAAATCACCGCCACGGCCGGCGGCCGGCTTATGTTAAAATGCAGGCATGATTCCTGCGCTTATCATTCTCTTTTTGAGTGCGCTTTTTCTTGTATGGCAGGGAACCCTGCCCCCGGAAATCGGCTTCACGCTGATGGCGATTTCTGTCAGCGCCATGATTTGGAAGCGGCTGCGCCGCATCCAGACACTCCGGCGGATACGCATGGAAACCAGGGAGAGAAAAGCGAAGTGGGGCGGAATCATGACCGTTGTCTCCGGACTGTCCAGCTTCACTGGCATGTCCTGCCACCTCTTTATCACGCGCAATGATGAGCTGATCGTTGAAGATCCGGCCGGTATCCGGATTATTCCTCTGTCGGAAATAGAACGTATGGGCCTGCTTTTCGGAAAAACGATCGAAAATTTAGGCGATCAGCAGCTTGTCAAGCAACTTGGCTTTCGTTCGATTCCAAACTTCTCAAGTGTCAGGGCCTGGGTGGCCAGGAATCCGAGAGCCCGAAAATATCTTCTGCTGGTTGTTCGTTTCCTGGAGCCTTTGAATGAACTCGAATACTCTGAGATGGTTGTCTTTTCCGACTTGGAAGGTCACGGCAATCTTAAATCATTCGCTCTGCGGCCGGAAGTGGCCGTTAAAACAGTCGTCCTGCCCAAGCGCGCCAAAGGCCGGGGCAGGACTTTAGGTGATATTACAGCGCCTGTTCCTGACAGGAAGAGCTTGAAATGATATGGAATGAATGAAGTTCATGCAACCGGAATACATGGCTGAAGAGGAGTTTGACCGGATAAGCAGCTGGAGCCGCCAGTTTTTCGAAGAAAATCGCCGGGCCCCCCGCTACCATATCCAGACTTTCGGCTGTCAGCAAAACGATCACGACAGCGAGATCGCAGCCGGCATGCTGGAAGAGATGGGCTTTAAAGAAACGTCCCTGATCGAGGAGGCGGAGCTCATACTCTTCAATACCTGCAGTGTGCGAGCCAGCGCCGAAGACCGGTTTTTCGGCCATCTGGGGCGATTGAAACCCCTCAAAAAGGATCCATTTCTCCTGATCGGCGTTCTGGGCTGCATGATGGAACTGGAAAACAATCGCGATACGCTCTTCCACACCTTTCCCCACGTCGATTTTCTGATAGGGGCCGGAGCCATGGACTTGCTTCCCCATGCACTTGACAGGCAGCTCCATGCCAGCAAGAAGAGAAGAATACTTGACTTGACCGGCAGGAATTGTGATCCTTTTGCGGCGGGCCGGCCCGTTAAACGGGAACGTCCTCACCGGGCGCTTATCACCATCATGACCGGCTGCAATAATTTTTGTTCCTACTGCATTGTCCCTTACACGCGGGGCCGGGAGAAAAGCCGTCCTTATGAACAGATCGTGGAAGAGGCGCGCCAAGCGGTCGGCTGTGGAGCGGCTGAGATTATGCTGCTCGGTCAAAATGTTAATTCCTATGGCAATGACATCCGGAGGTTGGGCGGCGCGGCTCCCACTTTCGCCGCACTGCTCGGCGAATTAAGCCGGTTGGATTCGCTGGGCATCCTGCGTTACATGACTTCACATCCCAAGGATCTTTCCGATGAGCTGATTGAAATGATCGGAACACATTTTCTTATCGAACCGCATATCCATCTCCCGATTCAGTCGGGCAGTGACCGCATTTTGAAGAAAATGAACCGGGGTTACACTTCCGCTCATTATCTTGAGCGGGTTCAAAAGCTTCGCCTCAGCCGGCCCGGCATTACCATTACAACGGACTTGATCGTCGGCTTTCCGGAAGAGACCGAAGAAGATTTTCAGGCAACCCTCCGTGTCATGGAGGAAGTGCGCTTTGACGCCGCCTTTACCTTCATTTACAGCCCAAGAAGCGGTACTCCGGCGGCATCCCGCCATCAAGCCTCCGACCGGCCTGCGGTTCAGGAACGATTCGAACGCCTGGTGGAATTGCAAAACAGGATCAGCCTCGAATCAAACCGTGCCCTGATCGGGCGCAAAGTTGAGGTTTTGGTCGACGGGCCCAGCCGGCGTGACCCGGAAATTCTGTCGGGCAGGACAAGGGATGACCGCCTGGTCAATTTTTCTCTTGATGACATAACCTCCTTACACGGGAAGGATGGTCGTCATCATGACTTGCTTGCCGGCTCCTTCGTGCCCGTCGAAATAGAAGAGGCGGGATCTTTTTCGCTGCTGGGCCGTGCCTGCATCGCCCCGAATGATCCCGGAGGTGAGAAAGCCCGATGAGTCTGACCTTTGATCAAATCGACAAGACACGCATCACCCCTATGATGCGCCAGCTGATTGAAGTTAAAGAAAAGCACCCCGACTGCCTGATTTTTTTCAGGCTCGGGGACTTCTATGAACTATTCTTTGACGACGCCCTGACCGCTTCCCGCGAACTGGAGCTGGCCTTGACGGGGAGGGACTGCGGCCTTGAAGACAGGGCGCCCATGTGTGGTGTCCCTCACCACGCAGCGGATTCCTATCTTAAGAAGCTTCTGGCCAGGGGCTACAAAGTTGCTGTCTGCGACCAGGTTGAAGACCCGGCAGAGGCCAGGGGACTGGTTGACAGGGAAGTGGTAAGAATATTGACGCCTGGCACGCAGATCGATCCGGATCAGCTCGATTCCCAGTCCTATCGCTATCTTTGTGCCGTCTGCCAGTTCAGCGACGCTTACGGGCTGGCTGCCTGCGATTTGTCCTCAGGCCGTTTTGAGACGACAGAGATGTTGTCCAGCCAGGCCGAAGTCCAACTGTTCGATGAATTGTCGAGGCTGAAGCCGGTTGAATACCTTGTCAATGAAAGATTCGCCAAAAACACAAAATTTCTCAATCTTGTTCAGCAGCAGGAAGTCATTTATACCGTCCTCGCGGATGATATTTTTGGACTGGAAGAAGCCCGCCAAAAGGGGCTGACTTTTTCTGATTCCGAGATGCTCTGGCCGCGGGCATCCGCTGCCCTGCTCACTTACCTGGAGAACACCCAGAAAAAAGTACCCGGGCAAATTGGAACCATCCAACCCTACGCGCTAAGGGATTACATGCTGCTCGACCGGTCGACGCGAAGCAATCTGGAAATAACGGAAACGATCCGGGACAGGAAGCGGCGGGGCAGCCTCCTGTGGGCCGTTGACCGCACACAAACCGCCATGGGAGCCAGACTGCTGCGGTCCTGGTTGGAACAGCCTCTGATTGATCCTGGAAGGATACTGCGGCGTCAATCTTCTGTCGCCTCACTCCTGGGCCAATTTGTATCCAGGCAAGCCCTCCGTGATGCGCTGGCCGGTCTTTACGATATTGAGCGGCTGTCTGGCAAAATCGCTTCAGGCACGGTGAATCCCCGGGATCTGTCGGCCTTGAAGGGAGTGCTGGAACGCCTGCCGGGCCTTCGTTCCCTCTTGGAGGATTTTGAGGACGACGGCCTGAGAGATCTGTATGGATCCATCTTTGAGCTGAAAGAGCTGGCCTCGTTTTTGTCCGCAGCCCTGGCTGATGATCCACCGCTCCTGATCACAGAGGGCGGCATCTTCAGGCCTGGATTCAATGAGGAGCTGGACCAATTGGCGGATGCAGCCGAACACGGTCGCGACTTTCTGCTCTCGCTGGAAGCTAAAGAACGTGAGGCTACCGGGATCAAGAACCTTAAAGTCGGCTATAACCGGGTGTTCGGCTACTACTATGAAGTGTCGCGGGGCCAGCTTGACAAGGTCCCGGGGCACTTCACCCGCAAGCAGACCCTTGTCAACTCCGAGCGCTTCATCACTCCTGAGCTGAAAGAAAAGGAAGATAAAATACTGGGTGCCGACCAAAAACGCAAAGCGCTCGAATATGAACTCTTCACAGAAATCCGCTCAAAGGTCGCCCGGGATCTGCCCCAACTGCAGGCAACAGCCAGGGCCCTGGCAAGACTCGATGTTCTGCTGTCACTGGCTGAAGTTGCCGACAAACATAAGTATTGCCGGCCCGAAATCAGGAAGAGCCGGGAACTTGTTATCTGTGGCGGGCGGCACTGCGTTGTTGAGCAAACCCTTCGAGGTAAGAGTGATTTTGTCGCCAATGACCTCGAGCTGGATGGAGACGAAAGGCGAGTCATGGTGCTGACCGGCCCCAACATGTCAGGCAAGTCAACCTACATGCGTCAGGCAGCGATCATTGTTCTGCTGGCTCAGGTCGGCAGCTTCGTGCCGGCCGATTCAGCCGTCATCGGGATTGTTGACCGGATCATGACGCGTGTCGGCGCCTCGGACGATCTGGCGGGCGGGCAATCGACCTTCATGGTTGAGATGACTGAAGTGGCTTTAATCCTTGATCAGGCCAGTCCGACAAGCCTTCTCATTCTGGACGAAATTGGCCGCGGCACCGGAACAGCAGATGGTTTGTCCATCGCCTGGTCCGTCATCGAATACATTTCTGACCCCGCTCTCCTGGGCGCGAGGGCTCTTTTTGCGACGCATTACCATGAATTGATCGACCTGGGCAATCGCCTGCCAGGTGTCTTCAACGCTCATTTTGATGTTGCTGAACGCGACGGGGACATCGTCTTTCTCCATCAGGTCAGACCGGGGGGAGCCAATGAGAGTTACGGCATCGATGTCGCCAAGCTGGCCGGCGTTCCAGGTACAGTTGTTGACCGGGCGCGTGAACTGATGGCTCACTTGGAGCAGACAGGCCGGGATAAACGCAGAATCGTCAAACGTCAGGCCAGGGCCATGGATGGCCAGCAGGATTTGTTCAGCGGAGCCCAGTCGGTCCGGACAGCTGACCAGATCATCGGACGTCTTGAAGAGGCGGACATTGACAACATGCGGCCGGTTGATGCCTACGGCCTCCTGATTGATCTGAAGGAGCTGGCCCTGCGCCGCAAAAGACAAAGCATGGAGGAAAAGGAGTGACCCATGGCTTTGATACATAGACTCGACAAACAAACCATTAACAGCATTGCGGCCGGGGAAGTCATTGAACGCCCCGCTTCTGTCGCCAAGGAATTGATTGAGAACGCCCTGGATGCCGGGGCTTCTCTCGTCAGGCTGTCCATCGAGCGCGGTGGAATCAAAAGCCTGGCCTGTGAGGATGACGGCGGCGGGATGGCCCCTGAGGATGCGCTCCTGGCCCCGGAGAGCCACGCGACAAGCAAACTGGCCCGGACGGAGGATCTGTACCGCCTTGAAACCATGGGCTTTCGCGGAGAAGCACTGCCTTCCATCGCGGCTGTATCACGTCTGGAGCTGAGAACCCGGCGTCGGGAGGATCCTGAGGGTACCCGGCTTATTGTGGAGGGCGGGGAGAGGACCTTTGAAGGAAGCTGCGGCATGGCCCCCGGAACCATGATTCTTTGCCGTGACCTCTTTTACAATGTGCCGGCACGCTACAAATTCCTTCGTTCCGATGCCTCGGAAGCCGGAGCCATCGCCGGAATAGCGGGGAAAATTGCCTTGACCCGGCCGGATGTCTCCTTTCGCCTCGAGCGAAATGACGACGGCAGGGAACTTCTTTACACACCCGGTGATAACCAGCTGCTCAGTGCCATTTATGCGGTCTTCGGTCAGGAGACAGCCTCGGCCATGCAGGCCCTGTCCGGCGATGACCCGCCCGTCAAAATCACAGGGTTTATGACGGGGCCCTCCGCAGGGCGCCACAATCGGTCCAGGCAGGTTTTCATTGTCAACGACCGCGTGATTCAATCGCCTGTCCTTAGAAGCGCGGTCGATGAAGCCTGCAAGACCTGGTTTATGAAAGGCCGCTATCCTCAGCTGGTTCTCAAACTTGTCATTCCCCCCAATCTGGTCGACGTCAATGTCCATCCTCAAAAAACTGAAATACGTTTTTGGGAAGACCGGGCCGTCTTTCGCGCCGTCTTTCACACGGTGCGTGCGGCACTTGAGGAGCAGGCAAAGATCGTTCAGTCTTCCCCGGTCCAGGAAACTGAGAAAAGAGCCAGCCAGGATGCTAGGTCCCGGCAAGTGGAAATGAGGCCGGCCGGTTCCCTGTGGCCGGATCAGCCATCCGGGGAAAGCCATGCAAGTGGACAGGCCGGAACCGGTCTGACCATCGAAGACGGGCCAGCCCGGGCAGACAAAACGGCCGTTAAAGAACGCGATGAGGACATTGCCTCCCTTTTGGATGCCCGCCTGATCGGAACTCTCCTTGACACCTACATCCTGCTTGATGACGGCCAGTCGCTCATCCTGATTGACCAGCACGCAGCGCATGAGCGGATTTTATACGAGGAACTGCTGAAGAAGCGGGCAGAAAAGGGAGGATTGCGAGCCGCCTCACAGCTCTTGATGACTCCCTTGAGGGTGGAGGTCAATGAGCAGGAGAGGGTACTGCTCGAAGAGGAGCCGGAACACTTCAAATTACTGGGATTTGACTTCGAGCCCTTCGGTGAACATACCATTGCCCTGAGAGCAGTTCCAGTCGCAAGGCCGGACGGCCGGTCAACCATGGATTCCCTGGCCGCTTTTCGCGCAGCGCTTGATGCGATGACAAGCGCCCGCCAGACCGGGAGCATCCCTGACGATGACGAAATATTGCACCAAATTGCCTGCAAGGCCGCTGTGAAGGCCCATGACCGCCTGAGTGAGGAAGAAATCAGAATTCTCATCCAAGCCCTGACCGCGCTTGCCAATCCCTACCATTGCCCGCACGGGCGCCCCGCAGTCCTCCGCTTCAGCCGGCAGGACCTTGAAAAGCGATTCGGGAGAATTGTCTAGATGCCCGAAACCAAGCTGCAAGCCGGTCTTTACCGCTCGTCTTTCTTTGATGAGCTCTTTGAAAGACTCCTGTCCCTGGTCCTGCAGAACCCATCGGCGATTCCTGTGATTACCGGGCCGACGGCGGCGGGCAAGTCGCGGATGGCCTTAAAGCTGGCGGCAAAAACCAGCGGGGAAATCGTGTCAGTTGACGCCATGCAGGTTTATCGCGGATTTGACATTGGCACGGCCAAGCCTTCCCGGGAAGACCGTGCAGCCATCCCGCACCATCTGCTCGATATTCTGGATCCCTGCGAGGAGATCAGTGTGGCCGCCTTCACCGAACGCGCGGTGAAACTGCTTCAGTCACTATTGGAGGCACAAAAAAAACCCATCCTCTGCGGAGGCAGCGTCCAATATGTTTCAGCCCTGCTGGATGGAATCCGGTTTAGCGCGCCCAAACCGGATCCCGGTTTGCGGAGCAGGATCGCAAAACAGGTCGATGAACGGGGTCTGGAAGCTTCCTGGCAACGGATGCGGCAAATGGACCCTCAGGCAGCGGCTTCGGTCAATCCCGCTGACAGGCGCCGGATCATCCGTTTTTTTGAACTTCTTCAACAGACGGGAATGACCAAAACAGCCCTGAATGAAATGTCCAGGGCCTCAGGCCCGCCCTTTCCTTTTCTTCCTGTCTGGCTCGACCTTTCTCCAAGACAGGCGCTTTATGACCTGATTGACCGGCGTGTTGATGCCATGTATGAGGCGGGCCTGCTGGGTGAGGTCCGGGGCCTGATGGAGCAATACCCCCGGTACAGGGAGTGTCCCGCATTCCGGGGAATAGGTTACCGTCAGGCAGTCTCCCTGCTGGAGGGAGAGGTCAGCGAGCGTGAAAGCCGTGAACTGACTGCGCGCGCAACACGCCGCTATGCCAAACGGCAGCAGACCTGGCTCCGCCAAAGGAAAGACCTGACCATTTTGCTGCTTGAACAGAAACCTGCTTGACAAAAAAGCGGAATTTCGCTGTGAACGAAAATTCCGGCCTCCCCGTGCCCTATTCTGTAATGGCATTCCGCCTTTGGATCAGAAAAGGAGTCTTTCATGGAGCAGTATAATCAAACAGTTGCCAAAGATACCAATAAACTGCCAGTCTCTCAAACCATCCGGATTCAGGAAACATTTTTAAACCATTGCAGGCGTGAAAAAATCAATGTGGTCATCCAGCTCTTCGACCAGTCCATCATCGAGGGACTGATCATCGGCTTTGACCGTGATTCCATCGTGGTTGCTTCACGCGGAACCCAGCAGCTGCTCTACAAGTCATCCATCGTCTGTATCAAGCCTTTTGAGGAGCTGCATCTGATTTTTAATGAAGCCAGGCGGTCACGGACGAGTATAAAATACCCGCGGGTTATCTCACACGCGCCTCTGGGACGGCACTGATCAGACATTCATTCGCAGCAAGCCCCGGACGACACCGAGGATCATGGTGTCGTCACGGTCAAGAGGGATATCCTGGTAGCGCTCGTTTTCGGGGTGAAGGTAATAGTTGCCGCCCGGATGACGTTTCAGGGTTTTGACGGTCGCTTCGTCATCCAGAAGGGCTACAACGATTTCTCCCTCATCGGCGGTACTCTGTTTTTCGATGATGACAATATCACCATCCAGGATGGCTGCCCCGGTCATGCTGTCTCCTTCAATCCTCAAGGCAAAGACCGATTCGGCCCCCGGGCGTATGGGGAAAGGGAGAGGGAGCATCCGCTCAACATTTTCTGCTGCCAGGATAGGCTTGCCTGCTGTTACTGTTCCGACCAGAGGGATCTGCTGCAACGATTCAGTTTCCAGACCGGGGACGCGAATGGAGCGCCGCTTACCTGAATCCATCTCGATGCGGCCTTCTTCCGCCAGCCGCTTTAAATGACTGTAAACCGTCGAGGTGGATCGTAAACCGACTCCCTGTCCGATATCACGTACAGAAGGGGCATAGGAATTCTTTTTGATGTAATCGCAGATGAACTCGTAGACCGCTTCGAGTGTCTCCTCAACGTTGGCGCGGGTGAAAGGGTAAGGCTTTTTCATAAGGACCTCCCATATGACTGCTGAAGAAGCGGGAACAATCTTTCTTTATTCCTATCATAACAAAACAATTGTTCACTATCAAGCGGGGAGGGGACGCTTGATTTTTCGGGCCGTATGCTAAAATAAACGCGATCAGGAGCATGACCATGCAGGAGCAAATTTCCGACAACCGAAGACCAGGCCGAGAGCCGCCGCGCAGGAACCAGCCGGATGGGAACCGTCCGCGGCCACAGGCCGAGAGCCGGATGAGCCGGAAACATACTTTCCTGACCAAATACTATGAACCTGTCCGCGGCAGCATCAAGGAAGATGCACGGACCGGTCACAGGATTTACCGGCTCAAGGGTTACACGACGGTCGACAAGATCAACAGAAAATTCCAGCAGGAGCGCAACCAGAGAACCCTGAGGAATATTCTTACTTTTTTGATGCTGGTGATCCTGCTTGTCATTCTGTTTGCCATCTACAATCCATTTGCCAATGTGGATGAGCTGAAAAAGATCACGGGCGAAGACAGCCTTTACAAA
This sequence comes from Fastidiosipila sp., assembly GCA_012511175.1. NCBI lineage: Bacteria > Bacillati > Bacillota > Clostridia > Eubacteriales > Oscillospiraceae > Fastidiosipila > Fastidiosipila sp. Next base: position 12,843 of record JAAZGO010000034.1, read on the forward strand.
AAGCAGCGTCAGTCGGCCACAACGGAAATAGTCCCGAATTTTCCATGAAGGGGCCAGCAGGGCCAATTTGCATTGCTTCAGGATGCTTTTAAAATAACTTGAACCATGAACTGTCCGGTTTGTAACCGTTTAAATGCTTGTTTTTCAGGTATCCGGGGAGTATTGAAACTTGGGAACCCTTTTCCGTGTAATTCTAAAGCCAGCTGTCTTGTACTTCGTAAAATTTATATTTTACGAAGTATTATTCCGGGAATCCACCCCTTACCCCATCAGTCTTCCCTGGAGAATTTCGAGGATGGCCCCGCGCTCGTCTTCCGGTTTTGACGCCGCCAGAAGATTCAGAGCGATCCTGGCACCCTGATCCATATTATGGGAGCCGGCCAGGACCATGAATTCGTCCGGACGAACTTCCGCCAAGACTCTTTTGATGGAATCAGTCAAATTTTCTTCATAGGTAAAGTCATAACCGGCCGCCTGGAGATCCTCTGTAACCGCCAGGTATTCTTTCTCCAGAACATGATCACGCTTTTTTGCCGTATCCCGGCTGGATGTCAGTACGAAGTCCTGCCAATTGATCCGATCCCGGAACTCGCGAAACTGGCCGATCACCTCCCGGTTGACCTCCACGCCGCGGCTGCCCCGTATGGCATAAATGATCCGGACCGGCCTGCCCTCTGTCATGACGGCCAGGGCCTCCAGCATCTTGCGCGTATTGTCTTCATCACTGATGTGATCGTCGATCAGGGTAAATTCTTTTTGATAAATAATCTGCAGACGGCGTTCTACGCCGGGAAAAGCCGATAGTGACCGGATGGCATCCTGGGGGCGGATCCCGCAACTGGCTGCCAAAATAACGGCCGCCATGGCATTGTAGATGGAGTGGCGTCCGGGCACCCTCAGGCTGACTGGCCATCGTCCCTGTTGGAAGGTTTCGCGCTTCAGATTCAAAGGCCGGCGGAACAGCAGGTCAAATTGCGGGATCCCGCCCGGCAAGGTTACCTTTTCAGCTGAAACATCTGCTTTGGGATTGTTGATTCCAATGGAAATCACTTCCCCCGGGGTCTCGTGGCGGAGTTGATAGACCTCGGGCTGGTCCCGGTTCAGGATGACAGGAATTCCGCGTGCCACATCTCTCACCAGTTTGGCTTTCGCCTGGCTGTAGGCTTCAAAAGAGCCATGATCCGGCATGTGATCGGGTGTAATATTCAAATAGGCCACGGCATCGTATTCAATGCCAAACACCCGGTACTGTGCCTCGGCGATCGAGGAAACCTCCATGGATACCACCTTGACGCCCTCATCGAGGAATTCTCTCAACATGGCGTGGAGGTCCGTACTTTCGGGAGTTGTCAGTACCGACTGGGTCTTTTGGGCACCATGACCATAGGCAACAGAACCAATCAGGGAGGTCATGACACCGTGATCGGTCAGAATGTGCTGAACCATGGACGTGGTGGTTGTCTTGCCGTTTGTACCCGTCACTCCGATCATAAAGAGCCCCCGGTCCGGATAGCTGAAAAAGGCACGTGAAAGCTCGGCCTGGGCGCGCCTGGCATTGGGGACCCGGATTTCCGCAAGCTCTTTTCGGAAGGCAGGCCGCTCGCAGACGATGGCCACAGCCCCTTTGGAAACGGCCTCATCAATAAAAAGATGGCCGTCAGTCAGGGCGCCTGGAATGGCGACAAAGACGAAGTCTTTTTCAAGCCGGCGCGAATCACAGGTCACACCCCGGATCACTGGATCATCCGGCATGGACAGGATTTGGCCCTGGGATAAAACGGCAACTAATTCTGACAGGCGCATGGCGGGTTCCTTCAGATCCAGCCCTGGCGGATCAGCAGCTCGGCTGTCAGGATGGAGCCGCCTGCGGCCCCTCGGATCAGGTTGTTGGACAGACAAATGAACTTGTAGTCGAAGATGGGATCGGGACGCAGCCGGCCGATGGAGATGCCCATGCCATCACCGGATCCGCTGTCGAGTTTGGGCTGAGGCCGGTCATTCTCCTCAAAATAGCTCAATAGCGGCCTGGGTGCCGATGGCAGATCCAGTTCCTCCAGCGGACTGGTGAAGTTTTTCCAGCGTGCCACCATGGTATCAGGGTCGATTTTTTGCTTCAAACGTACCGAAACGGCCGCCAAATGACCGATTTCTACCGGTGCCCGCACGCATTGGGCTGAAATATAGGGTTTTTCTGCCATTTTGATGTGATTTCCCTGGTATTGGCCCCAGATTTTCAAGGGTTCTTTTTCAGTTTTTTCTTCCTCATCCTTGATGAAGGGAATCATGTTGTCCTGCATTTCAGGCCAGTCGGGCAGGTGCCTGCCAGCTCCTGTCACAGCCTGGCAGGTGGTGACGAAGACTTCTTCAATCCCTAAGTCCAGAAGCGGCGTCAAAGCCGGCACAAAACTTGGGAGCGAACAATTCGGCAGGACAACGACAAATCCTCTGGGAGTATTCAGCCGCTTTCGCTGGCTTTCGATCAGTCTGGTATGATCAGGATTTATCTCTGGTATGACTAATGGAATATCTGGTAGCCAACGGGTCGCCTCGTTATTGGAAACGACAGGTATCCCCTCCCCTGCGATCTGTTCCTCCAGCTGGATCAGCCGGCGGTTTTCCATATCGACTGCACTGAAAATGAAATCAACTTCCTTTTTTAGCCGGTCTATTTCGCCGGTTCCCATCACTACAAGATCGCTGACAGAATCCGGTATGGATCTGTCCAGCCGCCAGGAGCCCTCCACGGCAGCCCTGTAGCTTTTGCCCTGGGAACGGGGCGACGCCATCACCGCCTTGACCTCCAGCCAGGGGTGATCTTCAAGAAGGAGCGCCAGCGTCTGCCCAACCAACCCCGTTGCTCCCAGAATACCGACCCTGTATTGTTTCATGCAGCTGCCCTCCTCCTTTCGGCCGACTTTCTGCACACAGCGCAAGTATATCAATTATTCCGGCATCCTGAAAGAATTCCATGGCGTGATAAAATGGAGTCAATGAAGTCAGAAAAAGATCAACCGATTGACTCCTTTCCCCGTCTGGAAGAATTTCTGGGCTACATCCAGGCCATCCTGGAGCGCTCGGAAGGGACGGTACGCCAATACCGCTATGATCTTGTCCTCTTCTTCCGCTTCCTGCTCGCCGGCAACCGCGCTTTGCAGCCGGAGGACGAAGCCTGGGAGCAGATCGATATCTCCACAGTCAATGATTCCTTTTTGAGGTCTCTGCAATTGTCCGACTTGTACTCTTTTATTACCTGGCTTGCGGCTGCCAGGAAAACTGCACCATCGACCCGGGCGCGCCGGACCTCATCCCTTCGCACTTTCTTCGACTACCTGACATCCAAAGCCCAGGTTCTTTCGGAGAATGTGGCTGCCAACCTGGAGTCGCCCAAACAGGTTAAAAGACTGCCGCGCCATCTCTCGCTGGAGGAAAGCCGCCAATTGCTTGATGCGGCGTCCAAAGAGGCATCCCGTTTTTCGTCGCGCGATTACTGTATCCTGACGCTCTTTTTGAATTGCGGGCTGCGGTTGTCCGAGCTGTGCGGGATTGATCTGTCTTCATGGCGCGGAGATACGCTGACGGTGATCGGCAAGGGCAACAAAGAGCGGACCATTTACCTGAACGGCGCCTGTGTCAAGGCCATTGAAGATTATCTGCCCGACCGGATCACCCCGGTCAAGGCTGACAGTGATGCACTCTTCATCTCCAGGCTGGGCAAGCGGGCGACGCCGCGGGCCGTGCAGAATATCATCAAGAAATACATTATGTCTGCCGGCCTTGATCCTGACCGCTATTCAACGCACAAGCTCAGGCACACCGCCGCCACCCTGATGTATCAGTACGGAGAGGTGGACATCCGGAGTCTGCAGGCAATCCTGGGGCACTCCTCGGTAGCCACCACCGAAATCTACAC
>JAAZGO010000035.1 GCA_012511175.1 Fastidiosipila sp.
ATTTCCTGTATGATTGCCATGAGATTCCTCCTTCAACCGCAAAGGCGGTGTGTGCTTTACTCACCTTAGCAGTTTAGGAAGGAATCTCTTTTTCTCCTACCGACCTACAAATACGTTACTCGAACTTTGTGGGGATTATGTGAAGATTTAAACCGGAACCGGATCAGATTTTCAGGAGGGCGACGGCGATGGCAAAATAGATGGCCAGGGCAGCGGCGTCCACCAGGGTGGTAATGAGGGGCGCAGCCATGATGGCCGGGTCAATTCTCAGTTTTTTTGCGATCAGGGGCAGGATGCCGCCAATGACTGCTGCCATGAAAACTGTCGCAATCATGGCCAGGGCCAGGATCAGGGCCGTTGTGAAATCCCGATAGATCAGATAGACCCGCACGAAGTTCACCGCGCTCAAGACCGTGCCCATCAGAAGGCTGGTCGCCGATTCCTTGATGATTACCCTGAAAATATCGCTGATTTTTATCTCACCCAGAGTCATGCCGCGGATCATGAGGGTGCTGGACTGGGAACCGACGTTGCCGCCGGTGTCGGTCAGCATGGGGATAAAAGAAACGAGCAGGGGGTAAGCGATGAAAGCTGCTTCATGTTTTTCCAGGATCAGGCCGTTAATCATGCCCGACACCATGAGGATGAAAAGCCAGGTGATGCGGTGCATGCCATGCTGCCAGAAACTGGTTTTCAGATAAGGTTTCTCAGAGGGGGCGATGGCGGCCATCTTTTCGAAGTCTTCCGTTGTTTCTTCCTGCATGACATCAACGGCATCATCGATGGTCACGATGCCGACCAGACGGTTTTCGTTGTCGACCACCGGAATAGCCAGGAAGTTATATTTGTGGAAAAGTCTGACCACTTCCTCACGGTCCATGGTGGTGTTAACACTGATGATATCGGTCTCCATGATGTCCCCGATTCGTTCCCCGTCGTCAGCCAGGAGGATGGCTTTGACAGAAATGACGCCCTCCAGAAAACGCTGTTCATCGGTGACATAGCAGGTGTAAATGGTCTCACGGTCTTCGCCGAAGGTCCGCAGATGGGTAATGGCCTGGGCCACAGTCATGTCCTGTTTCAATCGGGTGTACTCCGCGGTCATGATGCTGCCTGCCGAATCTTCGGGGTATTGGAGGTAGCGGTTGATGACCCGCCGTTTATCAGGATTGGTGAGCCGCAGGATGCGGTTGACCATATTGGCCGGCATTTCTTCAAGGAAATCGACTGCGTCATCGACGAAGAGTTGATCAAGCATCTGGGTGGTCTCTTCATCAGTGAATGCCTCGACGACGCGCCGCTGCGTGTCGGATTCGAGATGGGCGAAAACTTCAGCGCAGATCTCCTTGGGGAGCATACGGAAAACAAAAGCGGTCTCATCGTCCGGCAGGGTTTCCATGAACAAGGCGATATCGACTTCATTGTCTTCCCGGAGCTCGCTTAATAGAGAGGCGTAGTCCCTGTCATTCAAAAGTTCGGTCAAATGACTGATGTAGAGTTTTTCGTCCATTTTTTCACTCATGACATCCGCCTCCTTTGCTTATCCTGAAAAAAGAGAAGTCCGACGCTGGATGACCGGCGTCAGACTCCTGCTTGTTTGGGTAATCGGCCGGCCTATTCCATTGTCGCGATGCATTCGATCTCTACCTTGGCGCCACCCGGCAATGCTCGCACCTCATAGCAGGCCCGGGCGGGGTACGGACTTGGGAAGTAGGCGCCATAGATTTCATTGACAGCCTTGAAGTCGGCCATATCAGTCAGCAGAACGGTCGTTTTGACCACCTGTTCCGGTCCCAGTCCGGCTTCCTTCAAGAGGGTGTCCAGATTGGCAAGTGCCAGTTTTGCCTGATCTGCTGCTTTGTCGGGCATAACACCGGCCACGGGATCAATTCCCAGTTGTCCCGAGATAAAAAGGAAACCATTGGAGGCAACGGCAGGTGAATAAGGGCCGATGGCCTTTGGAATATGGTCGGAATGAATCGCAATTTTCGGCATGGCATTCTCCTCAATGCTAACTGGATGCACATACGCGTCAGGCTCTGGCGCCCACATTATTCTGTCTTAGTTTACCACAGGTGCGGGCGTCGCTATTTGAGCTGAAAGAGCGCTTCACGTACGATTTCGCAGACCGTGGGATGAGGGAAAACGGTCCGCTTCATGGCATCCAGGGACATTTTCTGTTCGATCATAATCCCGAAGGCCAGGATCATCTCAGAGGCGTAGGGGGTCAGCAGATGGCAGCCCAGAAGCACCTTGCTTTCCTGGTCGAAGAGCAGTCTGCAAAGACCGGTACCGCGCTCCGTTTCCGCCTGATAGCGACCGGACCAGCCCATGGGAATCTCGACTTCCAGGTAAGCGCAGCCCTGGGCTTCCAGTTCTTCTTTTGTTTTCCCGACACCGGCCACTTCCGGGTCGGTATAGATGACTGAAGGTATGGCGCAGTTGGACATGCGGTCGTCGATTCCCAGCATGTGATTGACAGCCACTTCGCCTTCCCGGCTGGCCGCATGCGCCAGCATGAATCCGCCGACCACATCTCCGATGGCGTAGACCCCGGGGCAGCTTGTCTCCATCTGCTCATTGACCACTATGGCTCCCCGGTTTACAGCTACGGGCAGCTGTTCCAGACCAAAACCGGAGGTGACAGGCCGCCTTCCACAGGATAAGAGGATGATGTCTCCGGACTCTTGATGCTCCGCGCCATCTTTCTCAAAGAATACCGTTCCGCCATCGACGCGGGTGACACAGGCCGAAAGGTGGAAAACCATGCCAAGATTCTCGTAAACTTGCTGCAGACGGCGGCCAATTTCAGAATCGATGGTGCCTGCGATATGATCCAGCATTTCCACGACCACGACCTGTGAGCCTACAGCCTGGTAATAACAGGCCATCTCCAGACCGATGACACCGCCCCCGATGACAACCAGCCTTTGAGGGATTTCTTCCAGGTCAAGGATCTCACGGTTGGTGATCACCGTCTTGCCCAGTCCTTCACGAATACCTGGGAGGGGGAGAATAACGGGTTCGGAACCCGTTGCGATCATGAGATTCCTGCCTTCGTAAAGCTCTTTGTCCGCTTGAACCCGAAAGGGATCTCCTTCCCGGGGGAGAATCATGGCCATTTGATTGATGACTTCGACGCCAGCTTCATTCATCTGATTCCTAATGCCGGCCACCAGTCTTCGGACCACCTTCTTTTTTCGCTTGATCACGGTCAGCTGATCGTAGGAAACTGCCTCGGCCTTGATCCCGAAAGCCGCACTGTCCACGGCATGCCTGTAGAGTTTGGCTGAGTTCAGCAGAGCCTTGGAAGGAATGCAGCCTTCGTTCAGGCAGACACCTCCCAGGTTTTCCTTTTCAAAGAGGGCAACGGAAAGGCCTGCCCGTCCAGCACGTTCAGCGGCGACATAACCACCGGGGCCTGCCCCGATAATAATAAGATCGTACATGGTTTACTCCTTTTGTCATGGCTGTTTTGATCCTGAATTACTATAACAGACCCCCGGGCATAAAAAAGCCCGCCGGTCCAAACCGGCGGGCCTGACATGAGATGTGCCGGAATCAACGCTCCTCCCGGAAATAGTTCAAGCCGGTGCCAGCGGGCTGCGCGTGTTCCTTGATCTGCATCATGCTGGTGATGATGAGGACAATAATGGTGGCGATGTAGGGAAACATGCGGTAAATCGGTACAGGCAGGCCCTTGATGGGAACGTACATGTACATGACGCTGAGGCCGCCGAATATGATGGCGCAGTAGATGGCCCGGAGGGGATTCCAGGTCGCGAAAATTACAAGCGCGATGGCAAGCCAGCCGTAGCCGCTGATGCAGTCATGAACCCAGATGCCCTTTTGGTCCACCATGGACATGTACATGCCGCCCAGGCCACACAGGCCGCCTCCAACCAGCGCTGCCAGGTAACGGTAGCGCGTGACGTTGATGCCGGCGCTGTCTGCCGTCGCCGGGCTTTCTCCGACTGCCCTCAGCGACAGGCCTTTTCTGGTCCTTCTTAAAAACCAGCCCATCAGGATGGCAATGGCCAGGGCCAGGTAGACCAGCCAGTTGTATTTGAAGAAAAGTGTTCCGATAACAGGGATTTCCGCCAGTTTGCCAAAATTAATCCGCCCGTACATGGCCTTGGTCTGGTCGTTGACCGTCACGTAGCCGCCGGCTTTGTGGCCCAGCACTTCCCCGAAAAACTTGCCAAATCCTGTTCCGAAGATGGTCAGGGTCAGGCCGGTGACATTCTGATTGGCCCGGAGGGAGACGGTCAGCACGGCATAGATCAAGCCGCCAAGCGCTCCGCATAGAAAAGCGAAAATGAAGGCGAAGACCGCCGCCAGCAAGCCGCCCTGGCCGAACCACTGCTCGACATACCAGGCACCGGCCAGACCCGCGATGGCCCCCATGTACATCATGCCCTCAACACCCAGGTTAAGGCTGCCTGACTTTTCCGTCAGGATTTCCCCGCAGGTGGCAAGCAGGAGCGGTGTACCGGCCAGAACAGCCGCATTGAGGAGATTGATAAGGGGATTCATACCGACACCTCTTCGATCATTTTTTCAATCCTGGCCCGGCTGTGCCGGAAGACCAGCTTGTATTCCAGGAACAGTTCACAGCCCAGCATGAAGAAAAGGATGATGCCGGTCAGCAGATCGGCGGCTGACGCGGGAATCTTCATGGTGGACTGGATGGCCAGGGACCCCTTTTTCAACATGGCAATAAAGATGGAAACGGGAATCATAATAAAGGGATTCAGCTTGGACATCCAGGCGACGATGATGGCTGTGAAGCCGACTCCCCCGGCGGTTGTTTCCGTCAGGGTGTAGTCGGCGCCGGCCACCTGGAAATAGCCGGCAAGGCCGCAAAGGGCGCCGGAGATCAGAAGTGTCCGGATCTGGATCCAGCCGGTACTCATCCCCGCGTAGCGCGCTGTGTTCAGTGAGTCGCCGATGACGGAAATTTCATAGCCGTGCTTGGTCTTTTTCAAATAAAGGTAGGCCAGAACAGCCAGGGCAAGCGCAAAAATCCAGCCGATATGGACGCCGAAGACCTTGGGCAAAACGATCTGGCTGAGCGAGCTTTTAAAGTTGATGATTTTGGGAAAAGTAGTCTTCTCCGGTTTCCAGCTGGTCAGGTTTTTGAGGTAGTTGATGTATTCAATGGCGATGTAGTTGAGCATGAGGGTGAACAAGGTCTCATTGGTGCCCCACTTGGTCTTGAAGAGAGCAGGCAGGAAACCAAAAAGAGCCCCGCCGGTAATGGCGGCGAGGATCAACAGGATATGAAGGGGAATGGTGCCGATTTTTGTTCCGCTGTTGATCAAAGCAACGACGATGTGTGACATAAAAATGGCGCCAGCCAGGATCTGACCCTCCCCTCCGATGTTCCAGAACCTCATTTTGAAAGCGAAGGCGATGGCGACGCCCGCGATCAGGAGGGGGACAGCCAACCGGAAAGTTTCCGCTGCCGACGTTTTTGAACCAAAGGAGCCGGTTGCCATGCTGATGTAGGCGTTGACGGGATTTTTGCCAATCAGAACGATCAGGAGAGCTCCGACGAGAAGCGCCAGAATGAAGCCGATCACATAGACCATAACCTTCTGCCCGGCCGGGACGACACCGCGTTTGGCAATTCGGACAAAGGGTTCCTTGATGATGCATACCAGCGGTTCATGTTCAGGCGGGCAGATCACAGCCTGCTCATCTGCCGCCAATTCATTCTTGTTTACGGGGTCTTTCATACGGCGGCAGCTCCTTCCTCTTCATCAACTCTGTGGCCCAGCATCATAAGGCCGATTGCCTGTTTTGAAGTTCTTCGGGGATCAACCAGGCCTGTAACCTGACCTCCGCTCAAGACCAGCAGGCGGTCCGAAATCTCCATCAGGACATCCAGGTCTTCGCCGATGAAGATGACGGCAACCCCCTTTTCCTTCTGTTCATTAAGCAATCGGTAAATGGTGTAGGAGGAGTTGATATCAAGTCCCCGGACAGGATACGCTACGATCAGGAGACGCGGGCTGGAGTCAATTTCCCGGCCGACCAGAATCTTCTGTACGTTGCCTCCCGACAGCTTGCGAATGGGGGTGAAAACATCGGGAGTGACGATTTCCAGCTCTTCGACCAGCCGTTCAGCGACCTTCTGGGGTGTCTTGCGGTCGACCAGAAAACTTTTTTTCCGTTTATAACTCTTCAACATGATGTTGTCGACCATGTCCAGTGACGGCACCAGCCCCATGCCCAGCCTGTCTTCGGGGACGAAGGCCATGGCAATTCCTTTTCTGGTAATTTCATTGGGGGATCTGCCGACGATGTTTTCCTCGACTTCAAAACCGTTGATAAAACTCCGGTACAGGATGGCCCCGCCCGCAACGGGGTGGAGTCCGGTAATGGCCTCACAGAGTTCTTTTTGTCCACTTCCGGTAATACCCGCGATACCCAGGATCTCACCTCCATAAGCTTCAAAAGAGACATCCTCGAGGGCTCTGGTTTTGTCCGGCGTCAGGCAGGTCAATGAAGCAACGCGGAGCACAGGCTTTTTATCTCCGATAATGGGGCGCTCAATTTCGAGCGAAACGGACCGGCCGACCATCATGTCGGTCAGGGATTGGATGGAGGCTTCCTTGGTTTCGACGGTATCGATGTATTCGCCCTTGCGGAGGACGGTGACACGGTCAGAAACGGCCAGCACCTCGTTTAATTTATGGGTAATTAAGATGATTGACTTATTGTCTTCTTTCATGGCCCGCAGGATTTCAAAGAGTTTCTCGGTTTCCTGCGGTGTCAGGACGGCCGTCGGTTCGTCAAGGATGAGAATATCAGCTCCCCGGTAAAGTGCCTTGACAATTTCCACGGTTTGTTTTTCAGAGATGGACATGTCGTAGACCTTTTTGTTGGGTTCAAGATAAAAACCGTACCGGTCCGCAATTTCCTTAACATGCCTGGCCAAAGCACGGCGGTTGACGGTCGTACCCCCCGGCAGGCCCAATACGATGTTTTCTGCCGCAGTAAAGACTTCGACCAGTTTGTAATGCTGGTGCACCATGCCGATGTTGAGGGCAAAGGCGTCTTTGGGTTCACAGATGGCCACAGGTGTCCCGTGTATTCGGATTTCCCCCAGATCGGGAAAGTAAATGCCGGAAAGAACATTCATTAAGGTGGTTTTGCCGCTGCCGTTTTCTCCCAGCAGGGACAAAATCTCTCCCTTTCGAAGTTCCAGATGGACATCTTTCAGGGCTTCAACCGTGCCGAAATTTTTGCAGATATGATTCATTTCGACGACATTGTCGAAATCAAGATGTTGCAACTCTTACATAACTCCCTCCAGCCGGCGCGCAGGGCCCGGAGAAACGTCCTGTGCCGGTCAGTTAAGGCTGCCGCAATGCGGTGTACGCCAAAAGCGACCACATTGCGTCGAAACGAGCATAGGCAGGGAGCGCGTCTCCAGGGCGCGCTCCCGCATTTTCCCGGTAAGCTGACTACTGATCAGTCACCGATCATGGTGATGCCTTCAAGGATGTGATCCCAAGCGGGTGATGAGGCGGGCTCAATATAGGTTTCACCCTCTTTGACGACCACTTCGCCTTCATTGTTGACCAGGGGGCCGGTGAAGACGTCCCAGTCGCCTGAGACAATTTTGGCGCGGGCAGCTTCGATCGCCTCAGCGGTGCCCGGGGCGACCAGGGCCTCGTTCAGCCGGGAGATATCAACGGCGCCCTCAGCCAGTCCTTCACCCCAATCCTTGGGGATAGGCTTGCCCTCCACGTAGTTGGAGACAGCAAGAACCAGATAACGCGACCAGTCCCAGATAGCGGACGTAAGCGTTGCCTTGGGGGCTGCGTCGATCATGTCGGAGTTGTAGCCGACGTGGAAAACGCCTTCCGCTTCTGCAGCCGTTGCAGGGGCGGTCGAGTCACAGTGCTGGCCGATCACATCACAGCCCTTTTCGATCAGGGCCTTGGCGACCTGAGCTTCTTTCTGGGGGTCGTTCCAGGAGCCGGTGTTCATGACGATCATCTCGACATCCGGGTTGACGCTTTTGGCGCCCAGGTAGAAGCCCGTGAAGCCTTGAATGCATTCAGCGAAAGGATGGGCATTGACATAGCCGAGGAGATTCTTTTCGGTCTTCAGGCCGGCAGCAATGCCGGACAGGTAACGGGCCTGATAGATCTTGCCAAAGTAGTTATGGACATTGGGCATGTCGCTCAGGGCGCAACGGAAACCGGAGGCATGGCAGAACTCAACTTCGGGATGGTCTTCGGCGACTGTCAGGACATATTCCTCAAATCCGAAGCTGGTCGCAAAGATCAGGTTACAGCCCTGCTCAACCAGTTCACGCAGGGCGGCCTCGCAGGCCTGATCCTCGTTGGTATTGAATTTGTTGATGATCTGATCATCTCTCAGTCCGAGTTCTTTGGCCATTTTCTGGGTGCCCAGGTCATGGTTGTAGGTGTAGCCCATGTCGCTCGGATCTGTAATATGGACGAAGCCAAGCTTGATGTTCTCAAGCGTCACACCATCCGAGGGTGGCGGCGGGGCCTCTGTCGGTTTTCCCGGCTCAGCTTGTGTCGGTCCGGGCTCGGTCTTACCCGGCTCTTCAGGTTTTTTGTCGCACGCCACCAGGGTCACCACAAAAGCGACGCACAGCAAAATAACAATCCATTTTTTGAAATGTTGCATAGCCTTTTCCTCCAAAAGGGTTATTGTATTGGGTATCATATCACAAAAAGCGGAAGGCAACCGGGTTAACTGAAAGGGATTGGGGCAATCTCCGGCAGGCAGCGGTTAGGATGGAAAATCATTTCAGGAGGGTTCCCGTTCCTTTTATCCGGCAATCCGGGTCTGGTTATCCGCTTCCCTTCAGCTTCAGCCGGCAACACACTCCCAATCTTCCCCGCCTTGAAGGATTTGGCGCAATTCTTTCGGACAAAAGGAGACCTTGCCGCCGGCCGCCGATTCAACAGAAAAATGTCAGGCAAGAGTGATCAAAAGACTGCTAGAGCGTATAATTGGCAGTATAATTAATCAAGGATCACCACTATTGATTCCAACGCATCACTGGCTGGAATTGGAAAGGAAGACGTTCACCATGAAAAAAAGCATAGGGGTTCTGCTTGTGGCGCTTATAGTTTTGATCTTTGCGCTTCCAGGCTGTTCCAGGAGTGTTCCGGAAGGCCCAGGCCAGCCCGCCACTGAAGCGGGTGGAGCCCATAAGACAGAGCCAGCACCGGCCAGGACAGAAACGGGGGGCACCAAGCCTCCAGCCGGCAACAAGGCGGCTGATTCCTACGCGGCATACCAAGAGGCAAAAAGCCAACTGATCACACGCTTGTCTGATGCCGTCTCCGGCAACCCTGAAGCCGGCATGGCCATGCTGTCCTTTCTTGGCATCACCGCGGTTGATCTGGTCATGCTTCCGGCAGCTTTTCTCGGCGCAGATGAAATGACCATGGAAATCGGTTTGGGGATGCTAGGAGCAGAAGGTTTCAAATACGATGTTGACGGCGACAAATCCACTGTCACTTTCAAGGATCAAAGCGGCAAGGAAACGGTTTTTGCAGGAAGGTTCGACAGCAAAGCGGGAGGCTCAATCTTCACTTCAGTTGTTGACGGCAGGGAGGCACTCTATTCCGAGTACCGGCAAACGCCTTATGGCTATGCCGGACAATACTATATTGTGAATGATGACGGCAGCGTCATGCTCTATCTGCTGGCGATTGAAGGCAAGGACGGAACGGTGGGATTTGAGCAGGAGGCAACAAAACCGGAGCCGCTTTCAGGCAATGAGGGACCGGACTTTCCCAAGGCTGCAAAAGAATGGTACAGCATCAAGGGCAAGCAGGTGACCGGGATCAACCCGGACGGCCAGGAGCTTGACTTCTTGATTCCTTAGTAATCAGGGCCATCCACGAAACAAAAAACCGCTTTGCGCCGGAAGATGAATCGGGGTAAAACGGTTTTTTATTCTGCAATGCCCAAGCGTGAGCACGAACGCTTGATGGGCGTGGCACAGGGTTTGTCGATTTGATAAACTGTAAACAATCAGTTGCCTTGTCAGATCCCAGAGGAGTTGAAAATGCCAAAAAACAAATCGAAAATCCCCCACCTGTTGGGATACACCTGCACCCTCTGCCAGCGGCATTATCCTTACAGGGAGGAGATGCTGACCTGCCCGGAGTGCGGCGAAACCGGAATTCTTGATATCGACTACGATTACGATATCATCAGGGAATTTGTCTCGCGGGAGCGTCTTCGCCGTGATCACGATAACAGCATGTGGCGCTACAAAGCTTTATTGCCCCTGGCTGAACGCGATTACTCAGGCTTTTTAAGGGTTGGCTGGACGCCACTTTATCCATCGCTGCGGCTGGGCAGCGAATTGGGGCTCAAGGCCCTTTACATCAAGGATGACGGCCTTAACCCGACCGCCTCGCTTAAGGACCGGGCCAGCGGGGTCGCGGTTGCCAAAGCCATCGAACTCGGCTATGACACAATTTCATGTTCTTCAACAGGCAATGCGGCTTCATCCTGTGCCGGCAACGCCGCCCGGGCAGGCTTGAAAACGGTGATTTTCGTTCCGGAAAGAGCCCCTCAAGGCAAGCTTGCGCAGATGCTTATTTTTGGCGCCCGCGTCGTTTCAGTTGTGGGGGACTACCGCGAAACCTTCAACCTGTCAAAAGCCGCCATCGCCAAATATGGCTGGTACAACCGCAATGCCGGCATCAATCCCGTGATGGCGGAGGGGAAAAAGACGGTATCGCTTGAGATCGCAGAACAGCTCGATTTTGAGCCGACCGACTGGGTGGCCGTGTCCGTCGGAGACGGCTGTACCATCGGCGGCGTCTATCTTGGTTTCAGGGACCTTTACGAACTTGGCCTGATCGAACGCCTGCCCAGGATCTTGGGTGTTCAATCAACCGGCTGTTCACCCTTTGTCGACGCAGCCCGTGACAAGGTACCTCTGAAACCGACACCGGAAAATACCCTGGCTGACTCCATCTCGGTTGGCATACCGCGAAACCCCGTCAAAGCCCTCCGTGCCGTCTCGGCTACCGAAGGCGCCTGGATGGCCGTCCCGGATGAGGCCATTCTGGCTGCTATGAAGGAGATGGGCGAAAAAGAAGGTGTTTTCGGGGAACCGGCCGGCGTCA
The DNA here is from genome assembly GCA_012511175.1 of Fastidiosipila sp. NCBI lineage: Bacteria > Bacillati > Bacillota > Clostridia > Eubacteriales > Oscillospiraceae > Fastidiosipila > Fastidiosipila sp. Next base: position 11,148 of record JAAZGO010000035.1, read on the forward strand.
CTTCCTATGCCGGTGTCAAGCAGGCTGTCAGCGAGGGAATCATCAAGGCGGGTGAAACGGTGACCTGCATCTGTTCTGGCAGCGGTTTAAAGGATGTGGCAAATGCCCTGAAAGCTGCGGGAAGCCCGGTCCGGAGCCGGCCCGACCTGGAAGAATTGGAACAAACCGGCCTGTTTGCATAACAAATGTTCCCGACAGATCCGGTGATAATGGGAGATGATCTGAACATTACGAAGAAGCATTTCTGTGAGGAGGGGTTGCGATGAGTCAATATGAAAAACTGGGTGTCTTTTACCTGGGAACTGAAAACAGAGATTTGGACGGGGACGGACGCGCTGATTTCATGTTGTTCGATTCCCGTGATCTGGTCACGCACGCCATGATCGTTGGAATGACGGGCAGCGGTAAAACAGGCTTGGGTATCGACATGATTGAGGAAGCTGCCATGGATGGCATCCCAACCATTGTTGTCGATCCAAAGGGAGATATGGGAAATCTGCTTCTGACCTTCCCTGATTTGAATCCGCAGGATTTTGAGCCCTGGGTTCATCCGGAGGAAGCGGAGGCGGAGGGGCTTTCGGTCAGTGAGCTGGCTGCGAAAAAAGCGGAGATCTGGCGCAAAGGCCTGACTGACTCGATGCAAGACGGCGAGCGGATCCGCGCTTTGAGGCAAAATGCTGAATTTGCCCTCTACACGCCGGGTGGCCAGTTCGGCAGGCCCCTGTCGCTTGAGGGCATGTTTAAAAAGCCCGCCCCTGCCGCCATGGCCGATGCCGAGGTTTTTCAAGAGGTGGTTTCGACGACGGCGACCAGTCTTCTTCACCTGGTCGGCATTAAAGACGCTGATCCGGTTTCGAGCAGAGAGCACGTGTTCCTGTCGACCTTGATTCAAAAGACCTGGCAGGACGGCTATGACCTGGCCATCCCCACCCTGGTTCACTGGATCGGCAAGCCGCCTGTCAAGACCATCGGCGTCATGGATGTTGATACCTACCTGCCGGAGAAGGAGCGCTTTGCCCTGGCCCTTCGCTTTAACAATCTCATCGCCTCGCCTGCTTTTTCGGCCTTCATGGAAGGCGAGCCCTTTGACATCCCCTCCCTCCTTTACACGCCCCAGGGGAAACCCAAGATCTCGATTCTATCGATCGCGCACCTTGCGGATGCCGAGCGCATGTTCTTCGTGACCCTGCTCCTCAACCGCATGATCGCCTGGATGCGGACGGAACAGGGTACTTCATCCCTGCGCGCTTTGTTTTATATGGATGAAGTATTCGGATATTTCCCGCCTATCGCCAACCCCCCGGCAAAAAAACCGTTGCTGACTCTCCTGAAGACGGCCCGAGCCTACGGACTGGGGATCGTTCTTGCCACGCAGAATCCGGGGGATATCGACTACAAGGGTCTTTCCAACGTGGGAACATGGTTTGTCGGGCGGCTGACAACGGAACGGGACCGGACCCGTCTGCTGGAGGGCATGGCGGATGAATCCATTGAGGGAATCAGCCGCGCAGAACTGGGCAAGCTGATCGCCGGGCTCCAGCAACGGCAGTTTATTATGCGCTCGGTCCGCGGGGGTGAACCCCTTCTCTTCCAGACCCGCTTTGCCATGTCCTATCTGGCAGGGCCCCTGACCCGCGATCAGATCAAGTATCTGGCGGCCCAGTCAGGATATTTCCCTCATGCTGCGCCTGAGCCCATCGGGAAACCAGTTGCAGGGGGACCTGATACTGGCTTCTTCGTACCCGAACCCATGCCTGAGCCCTTTGTGCCCCAAGCTGCAGAAGAGGCGGTTCCGGCACCGGCTCCGCCGCCCGTGACCGGTCTGACAGGGCCCCCCATCGAGCAGGCGGCCGTGGCGCCGCAGGCAGCTTCAGGCATTCCGGTCAGTTATTTGCCGGCCACGCCCGGGCAGGTCTACAGGCCGGCCCTGGCCGGTTTTTTGACCGTCTATATCAAGGATGACAAACGGAATATCTCGCATACGGAGACAGTTACACGGTTTACACCACTGGGCGGCGGCGTTGTCCCTGTTGAGTGGGACAACAAGCTTGATCTGGATTTGACTCTTGATGATCTGGAAAAAGAACCCACAAGAGGCGCCACTTTCTCAGATCTGCCTCCGGAGGCCAAGCTGAAAACCAGCTTCACGGCCTGGCAGCGCGCTCTGGTAGATACAGTCTGGCGCGAGTCAGCGGTCGAGATCCGCGAGCACAAAAAGCTGGGCCTTGTTTCGGAACTTGAAGAAGAGGAGCGTGACTTTATCGCCAGGGTCAAGATGGCCGCCCGGGAGCAGCGGGACCGGGAACTTGACGAAATCGAGGCCAAATATGATAAAAAACGTTTGGCCATTGATGAAAGAATCGCCAAGGCCGAAGAACGGGTGGACCGGGTCAAAGACCAGGCCAAGGATGCCAAGATGCAATCAGCCATTTCGTTCGGAGCAGCAGCACTTGGTGCTGTTCTGGGCAAATCCCTGGTTTCGCAGGCTAACGTCTATAAGTCGGCAACAGCGGCCAAGAGTCTGTCGCGTGCCAGTAAGTCCTCCAGCAACGTCGGCCGGGCCCAGGAATCCATGGAGCGGGTCGAGCAGCAGCTGAAGCTGCTTGAGGAAGACATGCAAAAAGACATCAAGGCCCTGAGTGACCGCTATGAGAATGCGGCTGACGATATCGTGACGGTGACGGTCAAACCGCTCAAGAGCAATGTCGTTGTCAATGCCCTTATTCTGGTCTGGATGCCGGGGAACTGATAGCTCAGATCTAGAAAGATTGTTCGCGGATGACATGTCCCATGTCATCCGCGATTGTTTTTTGGGAGATTTCACCGACCGTTTCATCCACTTCGCCGAGACCTGCGATGCGGTCCGCAAGGTGGTGAGAATTGAAAGGAGTTCCGGGCAGGGAGTTGGCTATCTGCCTGAAAAAATCACTGTCCAGGGCATCGCTGAAAATCTGGGCTTCTGAGATTATCCCCTGCTCCACCTTCAGCAACAGTTCCGCCTGCCCCCAGGGGAATCGTCCGGTTTCAATCCTGGCATCAAAGTCGATGGTGTTTCCGTACCGCCATTCCCATGAGGCATAAACTTCTTCCAGCCGGGCAAGTTTTTCTCCCCCCGCGATCCTGCCCGCGTCAACTATCTCCACGCCGGTCCCCTTTCCATATTGGGCCAGGAAGGAGTCAATGACCGAATCGCACAAGGCGGGGATGGTCAGATCGCTTCTGGCTTCAATAAGGTTGATGACGCGGGAAGTCACGGACTTGATGGCGCGGGATTGGAGCTTGAGCTCAGAGACGGTCAGATAACGCAGGAGGGGTTCGAGCCTGGTGTCAACCATCAGGGTGCCGTGGTGGAGCGCCACACCGCGCCAGTAGCGGAAGGCATTGCCTGAGAACTTGCGATCCCCGATCAGGATATCATTTCGTCCCGACCGTACCGCCTGGATGCCGAGCAGGCGGACCGCCTCCAGGATGACATCAAAGTTGCGGCCCAGATCGAAACGGGACCGGGGCAAGATGATGGAAAAGTTCAAATTGCCCAGGTCATGGTAGACCGCGCCACCTCCGGTGCTTCTTCGTGCCAGGCGGCCTCCGTCCCTCTCCAGTGCCCTGGTCCGGCATTCCGCCCAGGCGTTCTGGTTGCGGCCGATGACCACCGTGTGCTCATTTTGCCAAAGATAGAGGATGGCACCGTAACGCCTTTCCGGATCCTTGTCAGAGTCGCTTTGGCAGAGATCCATCAAATATTCCTCAAGTGCCAGGTTGTGCCAGGGGTTGACGGAATCTGCGGTCACGACAAGGAGCGGAAAATCCGCGCTTTTCTTCATGGCTGGCTGCTCTTTCATCTATTTTACTATCCTGCTATTCTAGCTGAAAAGACAAGGTCAGGAAAGGACGCAGGACCGCGCGTGCTATGATCAATGGTATGAAATCTGACGGTTCCGCCTTAATGCCCGCTAAAGCCGGCAGGCCGCTTGTGCGCGAGCGCTCGAGCGGCGCCATTGTCTTGCGTGATATGGACGGTGAAACACGCGTCCTGCTGGTCCAGCACAAGCCGGGCCACTGGTCCTTTCCCAAGGGCCACCTTGAGGCGGGGGAAACCGACCAGATGGCAGCCATCCGGGAAGTCTGTGAAGAAACCGGCGTCAGGATCTCCCTCCTGCCGGGCTTCAAGCGGTCATCGACCTATTCGCCGCGTCCCGGTGTCTTAAAAACAGTCGTTTTTTTCCTGGCTGCCTACCGGGGGGGAGAACTTGAACCTCAATTGAGTGAAGTGCGTTCGGTGCGCTGGATGGGGTTGGACGAGGCGTCAGGATTCCTGATTTTTGACAAAGATCTTGAGATCTTCCACCAAGCCCTGGCCTGGCGTGCTGATTCGGGGGAGGAGTAAGGGCATGGAAACGGCAAAAGAAGGCGGGCAATTTGCCATGAAAGAGAGCTGTACCTTCGACGACTTGCTCGCCATCATGGATTTCCTCAGAAGTGATCAAGGATGTCCCTGGGATCGCATCCAGACACACGAGAGCATCCAGGGCAACATGCTGGAAGAAGCTTATGAAGCGGTTGATGCCATCCAAAGCGGGGATCCGGATAAACTGCGTGAGGAGCTGGGTGATGTGTTGATGCAGGTCGTTTTTCATGCAGGCATTGCCAGGGATGAAGGATATTTCACCTTTGAGGATGTTGTCTCAGGTCTGTGCCGTAAACTGATCTCACGGCACACGCATCTGTTCGGCGACGATCAGGCGACGACACCGGACATGGTTCTTCGAACCTGGGAAAAAAATAAGCGGATCGAGAAAGGCTTTGAAAGTACGGCAGCGTCCATGCGGGCCATCCCGCTTGCCATGCCGGCCCTGACCCGTGCCGACAAGCTTCAAAAAAAAGCGGCGGATACCGGTTTTGACTGGCCCTCTCCCCGGGGTGCCTGCGTGAAAGTCAAGGAGGAACTCCAGGAACTGCTCGATGAAGCCGACCGGGGTGACCCGGTCAGAATCCGTCAGGAAGCCGGGGATCTGCTCTTTGCCGTGGTCAACCTGCTCCGCCTGCTGGGGGTTGACCCCGAAACAGCACTGACGGACTGTTCACAGCGCTTTATCCGGCGATTCGATGCCATGGAGAACCTGGCGAAGGAGGAAGGGGTCTCCCTGAACCGCATGGATTTGGAAGCCATGGACGCCTTGTGGGACCGGGTAAAAAGATCTGAAAGCGAAACCGAAAGGGACCGGGGCTGTGAGGCTTGATAAGTTTTTGAAAATTTCACGTATTGTGAAGCGTCGCACCGTCGCAAATGAAATGGCCGCAGCCGGCCGGGTTGAAATCAACGGAAAACGGGCCAAGCCGGGTGCCGAAGTCAAAACCGGAGATATTCTCCAGATCGGCTACGGGGCAAAGCAGATACGCGTCCGCGTGCTGGAAGTCAGAGAGTATGCAAAAAAAGAAGAGGCGGCATCTCTCTACGAGATCTTAAACAGCTGAAACATCGCTAAATCACCCATTTTGTCACACAATTGTCATATCGGGCCATTTCAGAACATTGCAAAACCGAACAAACTGCTCTACCATTGATTTACTATCAACAGGATGTCAGGTCGACAGGAGCACTCCATGCGATTGAGTTATGCTGAAAACCGCAGAGTTGAGCGCAGGCAATCGTCCCTGTCTTTTTTAGCGCGTTTCTTTGCCGGCGTGGCTGCGATCGTTATTCTGACACTCTGCGTTTCCGCCTATTTTAGCCAGCAAAGTGAATTTGAGCGCCTGACGGCGGAGAGGCGCAAATTGGAGCGCGAACGTGACCGCCTTTATGAAAGGTACGAGTCCTTGAAGAGCCTGGACGAAATTGCTGAATCCAATCAATACATCGAACGCATCGCGCGTGATTACCTCCGCATGGCCATGCCGGGCGACATTCTGATCATCACAGATTAACCCGTTACAGGAGTTCCGGGCGATGCTTTATCTGGGTTGCCATCTGTCGGCATCGGCGGGCTATCTGGCCATGGCCAGGACCGCCCTTTCAATTGGCGCCAACACCTTCCAATTCTTTACCCGAAACCCCAGAGGCGGAAAAGCGCGCGCCCTGGATCTGGACGATATCGAGGCCTATAACCGTTTTGCCAGAAAGAATGGAATCGGAACCATCGTAGCCCACGCGCCCTACACCATGAACCTTTGCTCCGACAAGGCATCCGTTCGTGAATTCGGACGCGATGTCCTTCGTGAAGACCTTGAACGGCTCCAGCACATTGACCATGTCGTCTATAACCTCCACCCGGGCAGCCATGTCGGCCAAGGCAGGGATCGGGGAATGGCCATGATTGCCGACGCACTGAATCAGGTGCTGACCGGAGACATCAAGACGCCGGTGCTTCTTGAGACCATGGCCGGCAAGGGCAGCGAAATCGGCTCCGCTTTCGGCGACCTGGCCGGTATCATCGACGGGGTCGTCCATAAGGACAAGATGGGCGTCTGCATGGACAGCTGCCATATGTATGACGCGGGTTATGATGTGGCGGGGGGCCTCGACCAGCTGCTGTCGGAATTCGACCGGCTTGTCGGCCTGGACCGGCTTCAGGCCTTTCATTTAAATGACAGCAAAAATGAAGCCGGAAGCGGAAAAGACCGGCATGCCAAGATCGGGGAAGGTACAATGGGGCTGGAGGCTGTCGTGCGGATAATCCGCCACCCCTTATTGCAGGGGCTGCCCTTTATTCTCGAGACGCCCAATGAAGTCGATGGCTATGCCAGGGAAATTGCGCTGCTTCGCAGCCTGGCAGGCTGATAGACGCTATTTCCCACATTCAGGCTTGTGGAAAACCGATCAATTCCTTTAGCGAATCGATTTCTTCTACAGCTCTCCCGACGGCATCCTGTGGGATAAAGTAATCGTAGATTCCACTGCCAGCCCCCAGTTCGATGGCCAGGGCAGCGCCTTTTCTGCCACGCTTCAAGTAAGGAATCTCCCGCTCCTCCAGGTAGGATTCAACATGCGCGCTCCAGATCATAGGGGCTGAGATCAGGTAGACCGGCTCATCAGGGGCTGGCCGGTTTCGGTCGCGCAGGGAGGCGTCTTTGGCTCTTCTTTTTAAAAAATTGAACATGGGTACGCGCCACACCTCCTCTTTCCAGTTTGCCCATCCATATCCGGGCACCAGCCGCGGCAAAAGGCCTGCTCTGTTAAAATGCTAACATCAGCCCGCCCTTCTGGGCAATGGAAAGGGGAGGTGTTTATGTTCCATGTCAACCACCCGGTTCTGTACGCCTTGGCATCGCTTGTCATTTTGTACGTGCTGGGGCAGTCAGTCTTTTTTACCATCCAGGCTTACAGGCGCGCCCGTGAGATGGGGATGGAAAAGTCGCTTCTCCGTGCAATCATGCGGGGTTCAGCCATCTTTACCCTGGCGCCTGCGGTAGCCATCCTGATCGGGGTCATCGCCCTGTCCCAGTATCTGGGCCTTCCCTTGCCCTGGCTCCGCCTCAGTGTTTTGGGAGCCATCACCTATGAGCTGCCCGCCGCTTCTGCCGCAGCGTCCGCCCTGGGTATTTCCATAACGGATGCCATCGTGGATGCCCGGGCTTACTCAACCATTGCCTGGGTGATGACCCTGGGGATTCTTTCAGGAATCGTCGTCATCACTTTCTTTCTCAAACGGATTGAAAAAGGCTTGATGACCATCAAGTCAAAGGATGAGAAGTGGGGCGCGCTTTTGATGGATTCACTTTTCATTGGAATGGTTTCCGCTTTTCTCGGCATGATTTTTTCAAAAATCCGTCTTGGCCTGGCCGGGTGGATTCCTGTTTTTGTCATGATTTTCTCATCCGTCCTGATGCTGATTTTCGGCTTTCTCGTCAAAAAGAAGAAGATCGCCTGGCTTGAAAATTATGCCATGCCCTTCAGCATGATGGGTGCCATGGCCTTTTCCATTCCGCTCACTTTTTGGATCGGAGGTTGACCATGAGCCTGTACGAAAGGAAAATTCATCGCTGGGGCCGCCTGTCAGGTATCCTGGCCATTATCATGTTCATCGCCTATCCGCTCCTGATGAGCCTTTACTTCAAGGCCTGGCCCTATCTTGGGGCCCTGGGCAAGGGTTTGCTCGGCGTTGTTCCCATCTTTTACACCATCGGCATCATCGAAGCCTTCACTTACGGACCCATGCTGGGATCCGGGGGCTCCTACCTGGGTTTTGTTACTGGAAATATCACCAACCTGAAAGCTCCCTGCGCCATCAATGCCATGAAGGTGGCAAAAGCGGATCCCGGCACGCCGGAAGGTGAGGTGGTCTCAACCCTGGCGATCGGCATCTCCTCCATGGTAACCACGGTGATTCTTTTTCTCGGCATGATCCTCCTGAGCAGCCTGGCGCCCATCCTGGAATCCCCGGTGTTCAAGCCAGCCTTTGATAATATCCTGCCGGCCCTGTTTGGAGGACTTGCGGTTGTCTTCATCTCCAGGAACTGGAAGATTGCCATCGGCCCCATGCTGTTCATGCTTGCCCTGTTCATCGTGCAGCCCGGCCTGGCGGATGCGGTGAGTGTCCTGGTTCCGGTAGGGGCCCTGATCACCCTGGCTATTTCACGGGTGCTCTACAAAAAGGGAAAGCTGTAGTTTTGAGAAGAGATGAAAAAGGGGCAGGCGGGATGTCTACGAAGTTCTGCGCCAGGTTTTTGGCGAAACGAAGAGCAGGAAGGGGAGGAACTCAAGACGTCCGGCCAGCATAAGAAAGCTCAGGACCATTTTTGTGAAGTCGCTGAAAGCGGAGAAATTGGAAGTCGGCCCGATGCTGGACAAGCCGGGGCCGACATTGTTGACGGCTGTGGCTGCAGCAGAAAAAGCAGTCATCAGATCGGGGCTCTCCAGGGACAAGAGGAGGGTACCGAGGGCCAGGAAAATGAGGTAAATAGAAAGGTAGCGAAGGACAGGCTGCTTATCACTTTCCGGAAGGATCTGGCCATCAATACGCACGGACATGACCTGCCTCTGGTCGCGCGACCGGAAAATCTGCTCGCGGGCTGACTTTAGATAGACAATGAAGCGGGATACCTTCAAGCCTCCCCCGGTCGAGCCAGCGGAAGCGCCGATCATCATGACCAGCAAAAGAAGGACCTGGCTGACGAGCGGCCAGAGGGTGAAATCCTGGGTGGCGTAACCGGTCGTACTCATGATGGAACTCACGGTAAAGAAAGAATGCTCAAACGCTTGCCCGGCGGTCGGGGATTGTCGGAGAATACCCAGGGTAACCAGCAGGGAGACGGTCAGATAAATGCCAAGGTACCAGCGCAGCTCCTCGCTTCGAAGTACCTGACGCAGCCCCTTGCGCAGGCTCAGGAAATAGACCTGGAAATTGACGCCGAAGAGGATCATGGCCGCTGTCAGCACCCAGTTGATGAATGAGCTCTGGTAAAAGCCAATGCTGGCGCTCTTATTGGAGAATCCGCCCGTCCCCGCGGCACCGAAGGCGTGGATGATGGCGTCAAAGACCGGCATGCCGCCCAAACAAAGCAGGACAAAAGTGATCAGGGTCATGACGAAGTAGATGGCGTAGAGGATCATGGCCGTTTTCCGGATTCTTGACACAAGTTTCCCGAAATAAGGGCCGGGCATTTCCGCTTTCATGATGTTGACAGAATCGGCGGGCGAATCGGCATTGATCACAAAGGCGAAGACCAGCACGCCCATGCCGCCGATAAAGTGGGTGAAACTGCGCCAGAAGAGGCAGTAATGTGACATGGACTCCACATCCTGGAGAATGGATGAACCGGTGGTTGTGAAGCCTGAAACAGTTTCAAAAAAAGCGTTGACAAAGCGGGGAATTTCTCCCGCCAGCATGAAGGCCAGGGCGCCCGCCAATGAAGCTGACAACCAGGTCAGAAAGGTGATTACCATGCCTTCGCTGGCGCGAAGCCTGATTCTTTCCGGCCGTTTCAGGGTCATCAGGGTGCCGAGGCCGAAGAAACCGACGGCGACCAAGCCAAAACTTTGGAGAGCCGGCTTGATTTCGCCGAAGACCAGGGCGACGACCAAGGGCAGGAGGAGCAGGAGAGAGCAGATCTGGAAAATCCGCCCCTGAACATAGCGAACTGAATTGAAATTCAATCTCAGCCTCCCAGGATATCGTCAAGGTCGGTAAGTCTTGTTCCGGTGGCGACGACAATGACACGGTCACCCGCCAGGATTTGGTCACCGCCGCCGGGAAAGAGGATTTCCTGACCGCGGGCGATGCAGGCAAGGCGCAGCTGCGGTCGGATATCGAGTTCCAGCAGGGTTTTGCCGATCACCTTGCTTCTGGGATTGGCGACGAACTCCAGAGCTTCAACCCGGCCTTCCTCGAAGCGGTAAAGCGCTTCGACGGAAGATCCCTGTGAATTGTCCAGCGCCCGGATGGTCCGGACGATTTCGTCAGAAACAATGTGATGAGGGGTGAGGACATTTTGTAAATCCGATTCACCTAAAATATTGAGCAGGCGGGTCCGGTTGATTTTTGTGATGGTTTTCTGTACGCCATTATGAGAGGCGACCCAGGAGGCCAGGACGTTCTCTTCGTCGATGCCCGTCAATGAAATGAAAGCGTCGTAGTGCTGGATGTTGCATTCTTCCAGAACCCGCTGGTCGGTTCCGTCAGCGCGGATGACATCCACCCAGGGGTAGTGCTGGAAGACGAACTCAGCAATGCCGCGGTCGCGTTCAATCAGCTTGACGGCATACTTCTGTTTGTTCATCAGGCCCAGGAGCCAGTAGGCGATGGCCCCGCCTCCCGTGATCAGAACATTCCTGATCCGGGGCGCCATGGTGTTGGTGTGGGCATAGAAGTTTTGAAGGGTGTCAACTTCTCCGGTTACATGAATGGTATCGCCGGCATGGATCACACTCTTGCCGTCCGGGACAAAAACCTCGCCGTCACGCCGGATTACGCAGACCATCAAGTCTTCGCCGCACTGGCGCTTGAAATCCAGAAGCTTCATCCCCGCAAGGATGCTGTCCCCGGGAACCCGGACAGCGACGATATATACCTTGCCGCGGAAAAAGCTTTCTACGCTGATGGCAGATGGATAGCGCAGCATCCTCATAATCTCTTTGGCGGATTCCAGGTTGGGGTTGATCAGGAGGTCAATGCCCAGGCTCTGCCTGAAAGCGGGCGTGGGGGGGCTGTAGTCGGGATTGGAGACGCGGGCGATGGTCTTTCCCGCCCCCAGGCTTTGCGCCAGAATGGCGGAGATAAGATTGATTTCGTCCGAGCCTGTCATGGCCATAAAGGCGTCGCATTCACCAACACCTGCTTCCAGCTGGGTGGCATAGCTTGCGGCATTGCCTATCACACCGGAGAGGTCGAATTCCTCCATGATGTCTTCGAACCACTCCTCATTTTTCTCAATGATGGTGACGTCGTGCCCCTCGGCCACCAGCTCCCCTGCAAGGGTGTGCCCGTATTTGCCGGCTCCGGCGATAACGATTTGCATGTTCGGCCTCCATGATGCAGCGGCTGCTTTAATCTCCGCACACCCGTGTTAGACGTATTCTAGCGCAATCCGCCTCTTTCGTGTTCAAATCAGAAGGGGCTGCCCTGCGGCAACCCCTTATTGGTGTAAGAATCCAGTCTATCGGTGTGGACTGAAGAATCGTACGGCTTTTCTTTGAACAACGAATTTTTGCGTTTCATGCCATTTCCCCCGTGCAAGGTTGCTGGCGTAAAAGTAATAGATGGGGTGCTGGACACCGCTCCCGCCTTGATCAAAAACAAAAGCAACCGCCTGCTTGACCGTGTTTGAAACATTGCGTTTGATGGCTGCGGTGTAACCATATTTCCTCTTAATCACCGCTGTGCTGTTGGTTCCTTCTTTCAGCATGGAATCCCGGATGCACTGCGCAACCAGAACGGCTCCAAGATAATCGTTTCCCCATTCGCCCATAACCAGCCCCTCCAAAGTCTGACGGTCCGATACCTGAAGTGTGCAGCCCTGGTAGTTGGGATCAGGTTCTTCGATTTGGATTAGAAACTGGCTGCCGGCATCGGGAGTCGCTTGCGGCCGCGGCTCTTCTTCAGCTGCTGCCTGTGTTTCGGCGTCTGCCCCGCTCTGCGTTTCTTTACTCTCCGCTTCTTCTCTTTCCGACTCTTTATTCTCTGCTTCTTTTTCCACTTGGAGGTTCTGTTTCCTCAGTTGATTGTCAATCAGTTCGCGTTTGGGCGGTTTGGCGGGAATTTCGCTTTTATGCTGAAATGCCTTGATCTCCGGGATCAGGCCCGGGGTTTTTGTCTGTCTGCGGCTGAGAGGCGATTCCTCAAACAAGATCAGTTCCTCAGCGTCTTCCGGCCGTATGTGGGGTTCCTCATCAAGGGATTCTTCTGCGAGTGGGTTCGCCTGGGATTCCTCTTTATGACCGATGGCCGGCAGGATTGTCAGAGCGATCGCCAGGATCAGCAGGCCGGTCACGGTTTTCGCATTTCTTTTTATTTTATCTTTCATAACAGTTCTCTTGTCTTTCTTTCATTCCCGGCGCTGCGCACAAATGTATGCAGGTTAAAACGACAATGGATTTGCGCGAGGAGGGAGTTTTATTTAGACCGCGTACCAGAATAGACCAGTCCAGCTGCATTTGAAAGCGTGAAAAAGCCGAATCCATCAGGGGCGAGGAGGCAGTTCCTTGTCAGATCGGTTGATTGGGTGCTGTGCATACGTCAATATAATTAAGCAATCAGTAACAATGATTGTTCATAATAGACAAAAATTTTCTGCTAAATGCTCCTTGTTCGAAAAATCCGGCAGATTGCAAAAGCCGGCCGCTCAAGGCTCTTACCTTCCAGCACCCGGCCCGGCTCACTTATTAAAGGTCAGGCGGTTTCCCAGGCAGGGTCGGGATTCCATGCACAGCCGGGGGAAAGAGGATAAAATGAAGACAATCAATTGCTTTTATCGGGATCTGAGGAGGTTGATGATGGCTAGCCGTACGTTTCTGGAGATGATGAAAGCCTATTCCGAGGCCAGGGGCCCTTCTGGATTTGAGCATGAGGCGGCGGATCTGGTGATCCAATACACGGGCGACCAGGGTGAAGTAATACGCGACACCATGCAGAATGTTTTCGTTCACCGCCACGGAAATGCGGGTGACCGCGTCCGCGTCCAGCTTGATGCCCATCTTGATGAAGTCGGTCTGATTGTCCAATCGATCAAACCCAACGGGATGCTGGGTGTGCTCCCACTCGGAAGCTGGGTGCCCGGCAATATTCCGGCACATCTTTTCCGCGTGCGGACCCGTGAACGCCGATGGATTCCCGCTATTGCCTCCAGCAAACCGCCTCATTACCTGACCGAAGCCGAAAGGAAAGAGGGGATCACCATGGAGCAGATCGAACTCGACATCGGCGCCGGTTCAAAGCAGGAAACTGAGGAGGAATTCGGTGTCGGCCTGGCGGCCCCCGTGGTTCCTGACGTTACCTTTGTTCATGACGAGGCGCGCGGTCTGCTCCTGGGAAAAGCCTTTGACTGCCGTCTGGGATGCGCCGCCATGACCGAAACCCTGAAAGAACTCCAGGGTGAGGCACTTGGGGTGGATGTCACCGCTGCCTTTTCCGTTCAGGAGGAGATCGGGGGCAGGGGGGCCATGGTGACTGCACGCCGGACCGGCGCCGACCTGGCCATCGTGTTTGAAGGGACACCTGCTGATGACAACTTCGCGCCCGCCGGCCATAGTCAGACAGCACTCGGCAAAGGCCCCATGCTCCGCCACATCGACCGGTCCATGATCACCCATCCCGGTTTCCAGCGCTACGCGCTGGCCCTTGCTGATGAAGAGGGTATTCCGGTCCAGGAAGCTGTCAGAAGCGGCGGCGGGACAAACGGAGGCTTGATTCATACGCAGGGGGCGGGGATTCCCACCATTGTCATCGGCATCCCGGTCCGCTACATCCATACACATTACGGCTGGGCCAGGCTGGGTGATGTGGAAAAGGCGGTCAGCCTTGCTGCCGCCCTCATCCGGTCCTTTGACGGGACCATCCTTGACCGCTTGATTTACTGAAGGTTCGCTTTAAAGACTGCCAATCGTTTCCCGGATCATGGATTCGGCCAAAATGGGATTGGCTCTGCCACCCGTTTCTTTCATGACACCGCCAATCAGTGAACGCATGGCGCTGTCCTTTCCCTTGAGGAAATCCCTGACCGCGCGCTCATTGGAAGCGACCGACCGCTCAACTGCCGGCCGCAGTTTTTCTTTGTCGTTGATCTGAGCCAGCTCGTGTTCCTCGATGTAGGAAGCCGGATCGAAGTCTTCTTCCATCAAAGCCTTGAGCACTTGCCTGCCCGTGTTGCTGTTGATCTCGCCCTTGGCCAGCAGGTCTGCCAGTTTTCCCAGACTGACGGGGTTCAGCAGGTCGTCTGTCGTGTCCTCGGTGTAAAGAGGCGCGACATCCGCCAGGATCAGGTTGACCAGGGTTTTTGGATTGGAAGTGACTGCAACTGCTTTTTCGAAGAAGTCAGACAACTCCTTGTCGTCAGTCATCCGTTCGGCTTCATAGGCTGTCAGGCCGTAATCTTCCATGTACTGCGCCTTTCGCTCGTCCGCAAGTCTGGGGATGACGGCACGGATTCTTTCGATTTCCGCTGCTCCGACTTCGACCGGAACCAGGTCCGGGTCGGGGAAATAGCGGTAATCGGCAGCTTCCTCTTTTTTCCGCATGGAGGAGGTCTGACCTGTTTTTTCATCAAAACGTCGGGTTTCCTGGGTGATGGTGCCGCCTTCTTCAAGCAGTGCGACCTGGCGTTTGAATTCGCTCTCGATGGCCCGGGCCACAAAGTTGAAAGAGTTCAAGTTTTTCAGTTCAACCCGGGTGCCCAGAGTCTGGTCACCCTTTTTCCGGACCGACAGGTTGACGTCGCAACGGAGTGAACCCTCATTCATCTTGCCGTCGGAGATGCCTGTATAGCGTGCCATGGCCCGAAGCTTGCGCAGGTAGGCGACGGCTTCATCGCCGCTCCGCAGATCGGGTTCCGAGACGATTTCGATCAGGGGAACTCCGCAGCGGTTGCAATCGACCAGGGTGCCCTGGCCGGCAAGATGGATCAGTTTGCCGGCATCCTCCTCAACATGGATGCGGGCAATACGAATGCGTTTGCTTTCATCCCCCGACAAGATATCCAGGTAGCCGTCGGTGCAGAGAGGGAAGTCATTCTGGGTGATCTGGTAAGCCTTGGGCAGGTCGGGGTAAAAGTAATTTTTCCGGTCGAATCGCGACCAGGGTTCAATTGAGCAGTGGGTTGCCAGCCCGGCCCGGATGGCGAACTCCACCACTTCCCGGTTCAGGGCGGGAAGCGCACCGGGCATGGCCAGGCAGACGGGGCAGACCTGAGTATTGGGCGGCGCTCCGAAGGTGGTGGCACAGTTGCAAAAAAGCTTGTGCTCTGTCTTCAGCTCAATGTGGACTTCAAGGCCAATAACAGACTCGTAATCCGCGTAGTTCATGGCGTCACCTCCGGCGCGGCGGGAATGAGGCCGTGCGCATCTTCGTAAAGAGCGGCCAGCTGGTAAAGCAGGCTTTCCGAGAAAGGTTTTCCCATGAGTTGCATGCCAACCGGCAGACCCTGTCCGGTCAGGCCCAGGGGCACGGAAAGAGCAGGCATACCGGTCAGGGAAGCGGGGAGAGTGAAGCGGTCATTGCTGTACTTGCTTCCTCCCAGCTCTTCAGGCAGGCTGCCCAAAGGCCATGCCGGCGTTGCCGTGACCGGGGTCAGGATGGCCTGGCAGGTCTGAAAGACCTTTTTGAACTCCTCCATAACGAGGGAACGCGCCTGAGCTGCCTTATAAAAATAATCGCGGTAGTTGTCTTCGGAGAGGGTGAAGGAGCCCAGGAGGATGCGTTGCTTAACTTCAGGGCCCAGAGCCTCGGAACGGGACCTGGTATAGACATCCTCCAGGTTTTCCTCACCCTGGCTGCGATAGCCAAAGTGGATGCCATCATAGCGGTTCATGGCCGAAAAGCCTTCAGCACTGGAAAGAATGTAATAAGCGGCAAGGGAGGCATCAAGGGTTTTCAGGTCGACCGGAATGATCCTAAGCCCCTGGCTTTCATAGAAGCGGAGCGCCTTCTCAAGAAGATCATGCACTTGGGGGTCCAGGTCATCGGATGCAAAATAGGATTCCGGCCAGCCGATTGTCAGCTGAGCGGGCACCTCCCCGATGGCATCCAGGAAGGAACCACCCTGCCGGTCAAGGCTGTGAACATCCTTTCTGTCCCGGACCGCAATGGCGTCCAGGACCAGGGCATTGTCCCTCACGCTCCTGGTCATGGGGCCCACCTGGTCGAGCGAGGCGGCGAAGGCTGTAACACCGCGTCTTGAGACCAGGCCATAGGTCGGACGGAGGCCGACAAGGCCGCAGAGGGCAGCGGGCTGGCGGATGGACCCGCCCGTGTCTGAGCCCAGGGTGAAACAGGCTTCGCCCGAGGCGACCGCCGCCGCAGAACCGCCGGAACTCCCGCCGGGAACACGTGTCAGATCGTAGGGATTGCGTGTCGGATGGAAAGCAGAGCTTTCGGTCGAATGGCCCATGGCGAACTCATCCATATTGGTTTTCCCTAAAAGCACCATTTCCTGCTGCCTCAGGAGCCGCCAGACAAAGGCATCATAGGGGGGAATGAAATCTTTCATCATTCGGGAGGCATTGGTTGTCGGGATCCCGCGTGTCGCGATATTATCCTTAAGCGCGCCCGGAATACCTGCGAGCGGAGGAAGTTGAAGTCCCCCGGCGATCAGCTGATCGACCCGGTCCGCCTGCTTTAAGGCAGATTCGCGGGTCAGCGTGATGTAAGCGCCAATCCTGTCTTCGCCCTGATCAATAGTCCTGAAGACGGCTTCAGCCAGCTCACGGGCCGAAAAGTCGCGGCTTCTCAAAGCCCCGGCTATTTGTGTCAATTCCATCTTTCGATAATCCATTTGCTCTCCCTCACTCGACCACCGGGGGTACGAGAAAGAAACCATCCTGCTCCGCCGGCGCACTTTGGAAAATTTCCTCCCTGGTAGGCGGTCGGTCATCTGCTTCCGTCAGGTGGACATTGCGGGCAGCTGACGGCGAGTAGAGAGGTGGCACATCCCTGGTATCAATTGAGTCAAGCGCATCAGCCAGTGCGATCAGCTCCCGAAGCTGGCGGCGTGTTTCTTCTTCCTCTGGCGCGGTCAGCCGGAGCCGGGACTGGGCTTCCAGTTTTTTAAGGTCAATCTCGCGGATCCGCTCTTGCCTGCCCGGCCGGGCAGGATCCCGTGAAACGGGGCTGTCATCGCCGGCCAGCTGGATCCCCAATTCCACCAGTTGTTGGGGATCGACTGGGGAAGGGGCTTCTGTCATGGGGTCGGAAGCATCCTTTGTTTTGGGAAAAGCAATCACATCGCGCAAAGAAGGCCGGCCTGCCAGAATCATGACCAGCCTGTCGAGGCCAAAAGCAAATCCGCCGTGGGGAGGTGCCCCATACTGGAAGGCCTTCAGCATGAAACCGAACCGCTCTTGAATATCTTTGTCAGACAGGCCCAGCGTCTTGAAAACCTGCGTCTGGATATCTTTGCGGTGGATCCTGATACTGCCCGAGCCCAGTTCTGTCCCGTTCAGGACCAAATCGTAGGCCTGGGACCGGACACGGGCGGGGTCCGTTGAAAGAAAGTCCAGGTCCTCCGCGAAGGGCATGGTGAAGGGATGATGCTGGGCCAGATAGCGGCCTTCCTCCGAAGAGAACTCGAACATGGGGAAGTCGGTGATGAAAGCGAAAGCAAAGCGGCCGGGTTCCCGGAGGCCCAGAAGGTCAGCCAGCCGGAGCCTTAATGTGCCTGTCACGCGGCGTGAAAGGTCAAGCGGGCCAGCGGAGAAAAGGACGAAGTCACCCGGCGAGGCTGAAACCTGGCGCAGGATCTCCTCGATTTGCTCCGGGTCAATAAACTTGGTCAGGATGGAATAGATCTCTCCCGAGGAACGCCAGGCAATCCAGGCCATGCCACCGGCTCCCTCGGCGAGGGCATGCCCGGTCAGTTCCTCAATGGTTGTACGTGAGAAGTCAGCCTGCCCGGGAACTGTGATGGCGCGGACGACGCCTCCCTCTGCAACAGCCTGGGAAAAGACGGAAAAACCAGTCTGGCCGGCGATCTCTGTGATGTCGACGATAGGAAGATCAAAGCGCAGATCCGGCTTGTCCGTACCGTACCGGTCCATGGCCTCCTCCCAGCTCAGCCGGGGGAAGGGTTTGGGAAACTCCGCACCCACCACTTCCTTCATGACTTGCCGGAAAAGGGATTCCAACAAAAGTATGACGTCTTCCTTCTCCACGAAGGACATCTCAAGGTCCAGCTGGGTAAATTCAGGCTGGCGGTCAGCCCGCAGGTCTTCGTCTCTGAAACAGCGGGCAATCTGGTAGTAGCGGTCAAATCCTGAAACCATCAGGAGCTGCTTGAAGAGCTGAGGTGATTGGGGAAGCGCGTAAAATGAGCCCGGGTGAACCCGGCTTGGAACCAGGTAATCCCGGGCGCCTTCCGGTGTGCTTTTAGTCAGGAGGGGGGTCTCGATATCAACAAAGCCCTCCTGATCCATGAAACGCCGTATAGCTCCTGTCACCTGATGGCGGAAGCGGATGTTGTCACGAAGCTGCGGCCTGCGCAGATCGAGAAAACGGTAAGCCAGGCGCAGTTCCTCTCTGACATGGTCAGCATCTGAAGGATCAAAAGGGAGCGGGTCACAGTGCGCAAGCAGCTGGGCTTCCCTCACGCGAAGCTCGACTGTACCCGTGGCAATTTTTGGATTGACGGTTTCTTCTTCCCTCAGGTGGACGACTCCCCTGACGAGCAGGACCGACTGATTGCGGACCTGCTCAGCAAGCTCAAAGGACTTGGCTGTCGTGTATTCAGGGTTGAAGACCGCCTGAAGCACGCCCTCACGGTCAGAAACATCGACAAAAATCACCCCGCCCATGTCGCGCTTGGTGTCGACCCAGCCGCAAGCGGTTGCCTCCCGGCCCACATCACGCTCTGAAAATAAACCGCAGTATTCTGTTCGTTCCATATGACCGTTCCCATCTCCCGGAAGGCAGGTGTGATCAGCGTGTTGCGAGCACACAAAAACAGACCCATGCTCCGGCAATTGCCTGTATTTTATCATACCGGGCCCTGGCGGATCAGGCGATAAGGGCAGGCAAGAACAGACCGGTCCAGGCCTGCCCGGGCACTTCAGTCTTTATGATAAACTCGTAGCAGGAAAGCAGAGGGGTTTTGGCGGGCTCATGTCAAGGCACTGGATCGTGAAGAAGGAAAAAGACGATCGCGGTGCCCTTTTATATTTGTGGAGGCGGTTATTTGCGCGGCTTGTCGATTTTCTGCTCTGGCTGGCACTCTGTTACTGGCTTGAAGAGAAATTTTTCCTTCAGTCCTCTTCGCACAGCCTGGCACGTTTTGGCATCGACCAACTTGTCGCCTGTGGTCTTATGGTCCTGACCGAACCACTGTTTTTGTCATCCTTGTCGACCAGTCCCGGCAAAGCGCTGGCAGGCCTTCGGGTCGTCAGCTCGTCAGGAAAGCGGTTGACCCTGAAGCAGGCCTATGACCGGGCTTGGCTGATCTGGCGCCATGTGCTCGGCTTCGGTCTGCCCTTTTTCAGAGTTGTTAAACTTTTCAGGGCATATACCGCCAAGCGCCATGGTTTTTTCTTTGACTGGGAAAAGAAAACTTTTTTCCGGCCCCTTCTGGCAGGGGCCAAGGGAGTGTATGGAAGAGAGTAATGCAATCCGGAGCAATGTTTTTCACACGGCACTCATTTTTGAGGGTGGCGGCATGCGGGCCTGTTACACCGCCGGGTTTGTCTCCATGCTGCTCGAGCACGCCATCTATTTCAACTATGTCGCAGGAATATCCGCCGGCGCTTCCCACGCGGTCAACTACCTTTCACGCGATCCGGTGAGGGCCCGCCGTTCATTCACCGACATCGTACAGGATCCTTCTTTTGGCGACATCAGCTCCTGGCTCAAGGGTGACGGCTACTTCAACGTCGACTACATTTACTCGAAATCTCCCCGGGCGGACGGGGCACTCCCCTTCGATTTTGAAACCTTCACCAGGAATGAGGCCGAGTGTGCGATCGGCGCCTTTCTGCGTTACGAGGGACGAATGGTCTATTGGCATCGAAGTGACATGACTACCGTCGAGGCGCTGAGCCTCCGCGTCCGGGCTTCCTCTTCCCTGCCTTACCTGATGCCGGAAACAGAGGTCGACGGCAAGATCTATCTGGACGGGGGACTGCATGTAGGAATCCCGCTGGATATTGCCATGGAAGACGGCTACGACCGCTTTGTCATTGCGCTGACGCGCGAGCGGGGCTTCCGGCTCGAGCCCGTCCCCCACAACCGAATAATGAACCGTATACTGGACCGTCATCCCATTGTAAAAGAGGCCCTGACGACCCGGCATCTCCGATACAACCGCACGCTCGATGCCATCGAAAAACTCGAAAAAGAAGGCAGGGCCTACGTCTTCTATCCGGAAGCGATCGATCTTACCCTGATGGACCGGGACAGGGAAAAGCTTCTGAGCCAATACATCGAGGGACATGAGCAGGCGGTACGCGAACTTCCCCGCCTGAGGGAATTTTTGGGAGGCTGAGCATGCAATTCGTTCACATGGCAGATCTTCATCTGGGTAAGCGGCTGTACGAATTCCCGCTGATTGACGATCAGCGGGTCATGCTTGAGTCAGTCATCTCCCTGTGCCGGACAGAAAGTCCCGATCTGCTGCTGATTGCGGGTGATGTTTTTGACAAGGCGATTCCATCCATCGAAGCCATCGGCTTGTTTGAATCTTTCCTGGTCGGCCTCTCGCAGGCCGGGATACCTGTCATGATCGTGGCGGGCAACCACGATTCCGGCGACCGCCTGTCTTTCGGCAATACCTTTTTTGCCTCGCATGGGATCCACGTTGCGGGCCCATTTGCAGGAAAGCTGGAAAAGGTCGTCATGGCCGACCAGCATGGACCCGTGACATTCCATCTCATGCCTTTCATCCGCCTTGCCGACGTCCGTCGCTTTTTCCCCGGCAGCCGGCTCGATACAACAGCTGACGGTGTGGCGGCAGTTCTCTCAACTGCCGACCGCGGCCCCGGCCGCCATGTCCTGGTAGCCCATCAATTTGTGACTGCGCGTGGCATCGCGCCCCTGCGGTCAGATTCTGAAGTGCTTCAGGTTGGGCTGGCAGACGAAATCGACGCGTCAATTTTTTCGGGTTTTGATTATGTGGCCCTGGGGCATCTCCACGGAAGACAACAGGTTGGCCCCGGACCTCTCCATTACGCGGGTTCACCCCTGGCTTATTCTTTCTCGGAAGTTAATCAAACCAAGGGTGCGCTCATAGTGGATCTGCTCCCGGGAGAAGAACCCCTTATCCGCCAGATCCCGCTGGCCAAACGCCATGCCATGCGCCGGATCCGGGGGGCCATCGGAGAGCTGCTTGCGCTTGGGAAGGCGCTGGAAGAAAGGGAAGATCCCTCCCGTTTCGATTATCTGGAAGTGACTCTGACTGATCAAGGGGCCGTGGCTGATCCCATGAACCGGCTGAAAACCGTTTATCCTCACGTCATGCGGCTCCTGTTTGACCGGGACGGCAGTGATGAGATGAGGGACGCCCTGATCAGTGAGGACGATTTCCGTTCAATGAGTCTGGTCCAGCTTTTCGCTGAGTTCGTCATCGCCCAGACGGGTCATCCCCTGACGGACCTGCAAAAACAGGTGGTTGAGCAGGTGGCGGCAAAAATCGAATCAGGGGCTGGAGCAGGCAGATGAAACCCGTACGGATGACACTGAGCGCTTTCGGACCTTACGCCAGGGAGACGAGTATTTCTTTTGAAGATGTCAGCCAGGGAATCTTTCTGATTTCCGGCGAGACGGGTTCGGGCAAAACCATTATCTTTGACGCCCTCATGTATGCGCTCTATGACGATACAAGCGGCGAGTCCCGGGGCAATCATTCCCTGCGATCCGACTTCGCGGCCCCGGAAACTGAAACTTTCGTCGAGCTGGTCTTCAGTCTTCATTCGCAGGAATACAGGATACGGCGCTCCCCCCGCTACCTGCGGCCCAAGAAATCGGGAAGGGGGGAAACGGAGCAGGCTCCCGCAGTCGAACTCAGCCTGCCGGACGGCCAAGTGCTGACCTCAAAGACGCAGGCGGATCAAAAAATAAGAGAACTAATCGGCCTTGACAAAGACCAGTTCAGGCAGGTCGTTATGATTGCACAAGGGGCCTTTTTCGAGCTGATCGAAAGGTCCAGCAATGAACGGGCCGCCATCTATCGCAAGCTTTTCGACACCCTTCCCTACCGCGAGATGCAGGAAGGCCTGGGCAGCCTTTACAAGGAAGCGAGAGATAAGAGCAAGCTTCTGACCAACCGGCTTTTTGTGGACCTTGCCCGCTTTGACATTCCTCCAGGGGAAGAGGAACTGAAAAACCGGCGTGACGCCATTGTTGCCGGTGAGGAGCGGTGGGCCGTTGAGAAATTGATGGCCGGGCTGGATCGTCTGGTGTCCGGGTTGAAAGAGCGCGCAGACCAGTCGGAGGAAGAGCTGGAGTCAGGACGCAGCCGCCTAAGGAAAGCCCGGGAATCGCTGGCAAAACTCCAAAGCGACAATGAGCGGATCGATCAGTTTGAAGCAGCCCTCCGCACAGAGAAGCAACTGGCTTCCGAAGAAAAGTCGTATCTCGAAAAAGTTGCCAGACTTGAGCAGGACAGGCGGGCCTCCAGTATGGTCCTGGTTCCCTTTGGCAAAAGGGAAGACGCGGAAGCGCGGATCCTTTCTGCAGGCCGGCAACTGTCAGAAGCGAAAATCAACCTTGACAAGGCCGAAGCTGAACGAAGCGCGGCAGTCCTTGCCATCGAGGCAGCTAAGGAAAACAGCCACCGGCTGGAATCACTTCCAGCAGAGATAGGTGCCTTGGAAAAAGAAGACAAAACACTCCTTAAGCTGCAGTCTCTGGAATCGACGCAAAAGAAAATCGATGAAAAGATCGGCAGGGCGTCCAGTGAGCTGGATCAGCTCTCCGGGCAGCACCATGACCTGTTATCCGCAATCAGGCAGGACGAGAGGGAGCTTGAAAACCTAGCCGATGTCGACCGCAAGCTTGGGCAAAGCGAGCAGCAGCTTGACAAAATATCAAAGGCCATGGCCCGGGCGATGGAAATCCGGGCCGGTCTTTCACAAACACTTCTGGATTTGGAGGTGCTCCAAGGTGAAAGACAGGTGCTTGAAAGATTGATCCCGGAGTGGAAGGCCGACGATGCCCGGGCCAGGGAGGCGTCGGCACAGCTTTTTCTGGAGCAGGCCGGCTTGCTGGCTCTTGAACTGGAAGAGGGGAAGCCCTGTCCGGTGTGCGGTTCGACCGATCATCCTCAAAAAGCAGCCGTCTCGCTCACCGCTCCGTCGAAAGAGGAAGTCGACCGCCTTGCGGAGAAAGCCGACAAGAGCAGGTCTTTGGCGGAGGCCAGAAGCGGGGATATCCGGGGGTTGACCGAGCGGATTGATGTGGCGTTGCGGCTGCACAAAAAAGAGATGGAATCCTTGCTGGACAGGAAGATCCCAAGCCTGCCAGACCCGGTGAAGCAAGCAGGGCTGCTGGAAGAAGAGCTGGAGCACTTTTACGCCAAGGGGCGAAAGGAGCTAGCTGTGCAGGAAGCTGGTCATCGGGCCGAAAAGGCTCGTGCGGAACGCCGTGATCATTTGAAAGCGAAAGGGAAGACCGATCACCAACTTCTCGCAGACCTGGAGCAACAGAAAAAAGAAAGCGAACAGAATCTCGCCCAAATCAGGGAAGAGGCAGCACGCCTGCGGGGTGAAGCAGCCTCCTTGCGTGAGGGGCTTTTGGGCCTGGACCGGGCTGCAGTCAGGGAGAAACTTAAAGAATGCCGCGCTTCGTATGAAAGACTGAAAAAGAAAAGTGACCAAGCGCTGCAAAGCGATCGGGAAACCATGTCAGCCCTGACAGCGGCGCAAACGCAGGTATCTTCCCTTCAATCACAGCTGCTGGTTCTCGAAGAGGAGAAAGCAGTACTTGAAAAGAATCTGATCAAGGCCCTGGAAAAAGCTGCCATTCCCTCTGAAGAAGCCTATAAGAGGATGCTCCTGAACGACAGGGACAGGCGCATGCTCCAGGAGGAAGTTGAAGCAGGCAAGGCCGCGCGTTTGGCAAATGAGAGTGACCTTGAACGATTGCGAAAAGAAACGGCGGGTTTGTCCAGGCGTGATGAACAGCAGGAGTCAGATCTGCTTGAAAGACTTGAGACAGAGCAAAAGCAGCGTGAGAATGACTTGAGCTCCGCCAAAACCCGGTTCGAAATCGCCTGCACTTCCCTCCAAGCCATCAAACAGTCATTTTCCCGGACAGCTCAGGCGGCCGAAGAAGAGAGCCTCCTGAAGGATCTTTCTGATCTTGCCTCCGGCCAGTACCGGGAGGCGGATCAGATCAGTTTTGAAACCTACGTCCAGACCTGGTATTTTGCCCGGGTAATCCGGCACGCCAATATGAGGCTTTCGCAGATGACGGGAGGGCGCTATATCCTGCGCAGAACAGAAGAGGCGAAGGACCGGCGATCGCGGACCGGCCTCGATCTTTCGGTTGAAGATTTGTGGAACGCAAAGATCAGGTCTACCTCTTCCTTGTCGGGCGGTGAAAAGTTCCAGGTGGTGCTGTCACTGGCACTGGGTTTATCGGATGTGGTCATGGCTCACGCGGGAGGTGTCGAGATTGACTCGCTTTTCATTGATGAGGGGTTTGGGAGCCTCGATGAAAATTCACTTCAGGAAGCCATGGGAGTCCTGCAGGGCCTGGCAGAGGATAATCGCATGATCGGCCTGATTTCACATCTGTCCCTGCTTCATCAGGCCGTTGACAGGAGACTGGTCGCAAAAAAGGGCGAAAACGGCAGCAGCATCGCCTGGGAATGAGCGGAAGCCAAAGAGGCATTCACGTGGTATAGTGGTTGCGGCAAGAAAGAAGCGGCGACAGGCTTCTTCACAATATGGATACTTTTGTCGTTAAGGAGGAGGATTTATGTACAAAAAACTTTTTATTCCGGGGCCAACAGATGTCACGCCCGAGGTACTGGAGAAAATGGCTACGCCCATGATCGGGCATCGCACGAAAGAGGCGACAGCGCTCCAGCAAAGTGCATCTGAAAAACTTCAAAAACTCATGTATACAGAAAATACCATCCTCTTGTCCACCTCGTCGGGGACCGGCCTGATGGAGGGTTCCATCCGCAGCTGCACGCTTAAGAAGGCGGCTGTTTTCTCCGTTGGGGCCTTTGGTGACCGCTGGTATGATCTGGCTGAACAAAACGGGGTGCCGGCCGATATCTTCCGGTCCGAACCGGGCCAGCCGACGACACCTGAAATGGTTGATCAGGCCTTGAGCACGGGTGACTACGACGTGGTTACCGTAACCCACAATGAGACCAGCTCTGGCATCGTCAACCCCTGTGCGGAGATCGGCGAAGTGATCCGGAAGTACCCCGGTGTCCTTTACCTGGTCGATGCGGTCTCTTCCCTGGGAGGCGCCAAAATTGAGGTCGACAAATGGGGGATTGATGTCTGCATCGCGTCGACACAGAAGTGCCTGGCGCTGCCTCCGGGGCTCAGTCTCTGCTCCGTGTCGGAGAGGGCAATTGAAGCGGCCAAACAGGTTGAAAAACGCGGTTATTATCTTGACCTGGTCCGCCTTTACAAGCGGGTGAAAAAAGATTACCAATATCCCTCCACACCCTCGTTGTCGCACATGTTTGCCCTTGATTACCAACTGGACCGGATTCTTGAGGAGGGTCTGGACAACCGTTTTGACCGTCACCAGAGGCTGGCGGAGATAGTCAGGGCCTGGGCGGAAAAACACTTTTCGCTTTTTGCCAAAGAGGGCTTCCGCTCCAATACCGTGACCTGCATCAACAATGAAGATGCCTTTGTCTTTGCCGATCTGAGCAGTGCCTTGCTGGAACGTGGTTTCCGGATCGGAAGCGGTTACGGGCCTTTCAAGGCCACTACCTTCCGGATCGCGACCATGGGAGAACTGCAGGAGGAGACTTTGCGCGAGCTCCTGGCAAATATTGATGAAATTCTGGGACTGGAGGCATAAAGATGGCATTGATTTTGGCCAATGATGGCATTGATAAAAAAGCTGAACTTAAGCTGATCGAACTCGGCCATGAAGTCGACACAAAAAAATATGAGGGGGAGGATCTGCTGAAAAGACTTGGTGAAGTGGATTGCGTAATCGTCAGAAGTGCGACCAAGATCCGCGATCCCCAGGTCGATGCCGGAGCGTCAGGCAAACTGAAGCTGATCATCCGCGGCGGCGTGGGACTTGACAACATCAATGTCGACTATGCTGAATCCAGGGGCATCAAGGTGCGCAACACGCCAGCCGCTTCGAGCAGTGCCGTAGCCGAGTTGGCGCTTGGCCACATGTTGACCATGGCCCGCCACATCGGAGAGGCCAATGTCACCATGCGGCAGGGCAAGTGGCTGAAAAAAGAATACTCCGGGACGGAGATCGCCGGCAAGAAATTGGGCCTCATCGGGTTTGGCCGGATCGGCAACTCACTGGCTGTCAAATGCCTGGCCCTTGGCATGGAGGTCATGTTCACCGATATCCAGGATTTGGAGTGTGACATCTGCCCCCAGGTCAAATTCGATCAGGTGCTGGCTGAGTCAGATTATGTTTCCATCCACATTCCTTTTGAAGGCGGCGCCCCGCTGATCGGGAAAAAGGAAATCGACCGGATGAAAGACGGGGTCTTCATCATCAACTGTGCCAGGGGCGGGATTGTAGACGAAGATGCCCTGGTTGATGCCATCGAAGCGGGCAAGGTGCGCGGGGCTGCCCTGGATGTTTTCCGGGAGGAGCCTCTGACCAACCAGCGCCTGCTCCAGTGCGACAAAATTTCGCTGACTCCGCACATCGGCGCTGCGACGGCTGAAGCCCAGGCACGGATCGGCGACGTGATCGTCGATATTGTCAAGGAGATCCTGTAAATGGCGGTAGTAAGACCTTTCAGGGCCGTACGCCCCCTTCCCAGTCTGGCTGAACAGATCGCCAGCTTGCCTTATGATGTCATGGACCGGGCGGAAGCCAAAGCCATGGCAGGGAACAATGAGTTAAGTTTTCTTCACGTAGTGCGGGCAGAAATTGACCTGCCCGATTCGGTCGATGATTATGCGGACCAGGTCTACGAAAAAGGATGTCAGCGTTTGCGCCGGATGATGGCGGACGGCGTCCTGGTTCAGGATCAGCAGCCTTTCTTCTACATCTACCGGCAGATCATGAAGGGCCGCGTCCAGACAGGTCTGGTTGCGACCTTTTCAGTCGATGAATACCTGTCCAACAAGATTAAGAAACACGAGTTCACCCGCAAGGAGAAAGAAGTGGACAGAACACGCCATTTCGACACCTGCGATGCCCATACGGAGCCCGTTTTCCTGACTTACAGGTGGCAGGAGGCCATCGACCGGCTGATCGCCGACTTTATCAAATTCACGGAACCCGTCTACGATTTCAAGACGGAAGACCAGATCACTCACATTTTCTGGGTTCTGGATGATCCTGAAACTATTTCCCAGTTGGAATCACTTTTTGCCGGGATCCCCTCGCTTTACATCGCCGATGGCCATCACCGCTCGGCTGTGTCCGCCAATGTAGCGCTGAAGAGGCGGGAAGAGTATCCCGATGCGCCTGCTGATGCTGAATTCAATTATTTCATGGCCGTTGTCTTCCCGGACCAGGATCTCTTCATCATGGACTACAACCGTCTGGTCAAAGACTTGAATGGCATGACACCCGCGGAGTTCCTGGAAAGGATTGGCGGGATTTACCAGGTTGAGCGGGTGAACCAGGCTTTCCATCCTCACCGGAAAGCGGAGATGTGCATGTATCTGGATGGCAGCTGGTACAAGCTGACCGCTCCCCCCTCTCTTTTTGAGGGCCTGGATCCGGTCCGCCGGCTCGATGTTTCGATTTTGCAGGACAATGTTCTGACGCCCCTGCTCGATATCGACGACCCCAGAACCTCCATGCGAATTGACTTCGTTGGCGGCATCCGGGGGCTTGACGAGCTGAAGCGCCGCGTTGATGCTGGCTGGGCCGCAGCCTTTGCCATGTGCCCGACTACCATGGATGACCTGCTGGCCATTGCGGACGCGGAAATGGTCATGCCGCCAAAATCGACCTGGTTTGAACCCAAACTGAGGTCGGGGCTTTTCGTCCACCTGCTTTCCAACTGACGTTCAGGCAGGAATCAGACGGGACCATGCCACAGCTGGATAAAGCCCTTCCTCATCGGTTATCGGCCGAAAGGGAGGGCTTTTTGCCAATCTTTGAAGCCCTGCCGCTCGGCCTGGCCCCCATGGCGGGTTTTTCCACCGCACCTTTTCGCACCCTGGCCGCACGGCTGGGGGCTTCCTTCACCATAACCGAGCTGGTGTCCGCTCGCGGAATCCGCCATGATCCCGGCCTGAAACGGTCGGCCCGCTATCTGCAGCCGACCGGAGGGGACAAGCCCTGGGGGATTCAGCTTTTTGGCCAGGATCCGGGGGATTTTGCCTTTGCCATCGACCGTGTGCTGTCAGAACCGCTCTATCGGCCAGTTTCTTTCATCGATATCAATATGGGCTGCCCTGCCCCCAAAGTCCTGAAGGAGGGGGCAGGCTGTGCATTGATGCGGGACAGACAGCAGGTCGAGCGGATTATCAGGGCCGCCGTCCGGACCGCAGGGAGGGAGGGTTGCCCGGTAACCGCCAAGATCCGGTCAGGCATTTCTCCCGATGCCGTCAATGCTGTCGAAATTGCCAGGGCCATCGAACAGGGCGGCGCGGCTGCAGTGACTGTTCACGCCAGAACCCTTGATCAGTATTACCGGGGCAGGGCTGACTGGGAAGTCATCGGCCGGGTGAAGCAGGCCCTATCCATCCCTGTATTTGGAAACGGTGACATCAGGCAGCCGGGCGATCTGGAAAAAATGCGGTCGGAAACGGCCTGCGACGGTTTTATGGTCGGCCGGGCCGCCCGGGGCAACCCCTTCATTTTCAGGGCCCTCCGACAGGGGCCGTCCGAAGTATCCACGGATCAATGGCTGGCTGTCATGATCGAACACCTGGATGCGACGGTTGAAGCCCTGGGGGAGACGACTGCTGTCAAGGAAATGCGATCGCATTTCGCTTTTTACCTGCGGGGATTCGAAAGGTCTCCGCAGTTCAGGCGGCAGGTTATGGTGCCGGCAAGACGTGATGGTGTGGTCGCCGTTTTGCGGGAAGCCGCAAAGTTCAGACAGGCCAGCCGTTTGCTATACTGAAGCTCAATCAAACTGAAAATTCGACTCATCGTGTCAGCAAGGAGAGTGAGTATGGAAAGGAAAACGGAATACATCGATTCGTCCGATGGCAGTACGCACTTATACGTGCAGATCTGGGAACCCGACGGACCTCCAAGGGCCGTCCTGCAAATCGCGCACGGCATGGTGGAGTTTATTGATCGTTATGACCGTTTCGCCCGCGTTCTGGCGGGCGAAGGCATTTTAGTCGCTGGAAACGATCACCTGGGACACGGGGGGTCGGTTAAGTCAAAAGACGATTGGGGGTTTTTTGCCGAAAAAAACGGCAACCGCTGTGTCGTGGAAGACATGCGCTCCCTGCAGTATCTCCTGCGGGAGCGGTACCCATCCATTCCGCAGTTTATTCTCGGGCATTCCATGGGATCCTTTCTGGTGCGCCAATACCTCCATACCTACCCGGAAGACCGTTTTTCCGGTGCCATTATCCTGGGGACAGGCATGCAGCCGGCCTGGCTTCTGTCAACAGGCCTGATCCTGGCCAGAATTATCAGGGCAGTCAAGGGGCCGCGTCACCGAAGCAGGTTCCTGACCAAACTGTCGCTGGGCAGCAACAACAAACATTTCAAGCCCAGCCGGACCCCCTGCGACTGGCTGACACGGGATCAAGCCATTGTCGACCTTTACTGCGCTGACGAACGCAACCGGTTCAAGTTCACAGCCAGTGCCTTCCTTGACATGTTTGAAGGCATTAGAACCCTCTATTCAAAGAAGAACCTGAAGAAGATGGACACAAGGACACCCCTGCTGATCGCAAGCGGGAGTGATGACCCGGTGGGATCCATGGGCAAGGCGGCGCCCGCTTATGGCAGGCAGCTGAAAGCGCTGGGATTTCAGGACGTCACAGTCAAACTCTACCCGGGGGCGCGCCATGAGCTGGTCAATGAGACAAATCATGACCAGGTGGACCAGGACATCATTTCTTTTGTCCTCGAGCACACAGACTTGAAAAGCAGGAGCGAATGATGGCGACTTACATGCCGGAACCTTATCGGATCAAGATGGTCGAACCGCTGAAAGTGACCACCAGGAAAGAACGTGAAGAAGCGATCCGCCGGGCACACTTCAACCTGTTCGGTCTCAAAAGTGATGAAATCTACATCGACATGCTTACCGACAGCGGAACAGGCGCCATGTCAGACCGCCAATGGGCGGCCATCATGATGGGGGATGAAAGTTATGCGGGGTCCCGCAGTTACTACAGCCTGATGGAGGTCTGCCAGGAGCTTTTTGGGTGGAAATACTTCCAGCCGGTCCATCAGGGACGGGCCGCGGAAAAAGTCCTCTTTCCCAACCTGTTGAAAAAAGGACAGATCTCCATCTCCAATATGCATTTTGATACGACTGCCGGACACGTCATGCTGTGCGGCGCCAAACCGGTCAACTGCGTCGATCCGCGGGCACTTGATCCGGATTCCCTTTATCCCTTCAAGGGCAACATGGACAATGCACACCTTGAAGAGTTGATTGAACAATACGGCCACGGCCAGGTGGGCATGATCGTCATTACTGTGACCTGCAATTCTGCCGGAGGCCAGCCCGTTTCCCTGGCCAACATGGAGGAAACAGCAGCCATTGCCCGGCTGCACGGGATACCGCTCGTCATTGACGCGGCCCGCTTCGCCGAGAACGCCTTTTTCATCAAAGAGCGCGAAGAAGGTCAATCAAGCCGATCCATCCGCGAAATCGTCCGCCTCATGTTTGCCCATGCGGACGCCTTCACTTTCTCCGCCAAGAAAGATGGCATCGTCAACATGGGCGGACTGGTGGCCGTGCGCGAGGACGAAAAACTGATCGAAGGCGTAAGACGCCAGGTGGTTCCCAGTGAGGGCTTCTTGTCCTACGGAGGCCTGGCGGGCCGCGACATGGAAGCACTGGCGGTGGGTCTGGAAGAGGGTCTTGACGAGGCCTTTCTTCGTTCCTATACGGGCCAGACCCGCTATCTGGTCGACCGTTTCATTGAGGAGGGGATTCCCTGCCAGCGGCCAGCGGGCGGGCATGCGGTTTTTGTCGATGCCGGAAGGCTTCTGCCCCATATCTCCTACGACCGCTTCCCCGCCCAGTCTCTTTGTGTCGAAGCGTACCGGGAAGCGGGAATTCGTGGCTGTGATGTCGGGTCCTTCATGCTGGATCCTGATCCCGTCACAGGCCTTCAACCGGAGGCAGCCATGGAATTCGCCCGCTTTTGCATCCCCAGGAGGACCTACACCCAGGCCCACCTCGATTACGTCGTCGCCTCCATGATGCGGGTCATGGAAAAAGCAAATACCCTCAGGGGCTACCGGATTGTCCGCGCGGAAAAAATTCTGCGCCATTTCACCGCCAGGCTGGAACCTGACGACTGATCTTTGCCGCCCGCGTACGGGGCCGGCTGGCTGAGTTTGCATACGTTATAACCTGACTTTTACAGTTTGAGCTGAATCACCCAATCCATTTACGGCATCCACTATCTCCCAAACTCGCCTAATGCGCAGGTTTGGGAGTTTTTCCATGAGGGAAATGGCGCCCGGCTATTG
>JAAZGO010000036.1 GCA_012511175.1 Fastidiosipila sp.
CATGGAGCGGCTCATGCCTTGGAGTGATTACATGCAGTCAATCTGCGCTGTGCCGGCCAGAAACACTAGCTCCCTGTTTTCCGTCCCATAGCCCAGTAGCCGGAGACGTCCAAGAAAGGACGCTTACATTATATCAAGTGATTGAAACTTATCTTTGCCCACAACCCATTTCATTTTTGGAAAGCTTGTTCCGCAACAGAGACGCAACTTACTCTCCTTGAGTTAACCTTCCATTATGCATGGATTTCGGCAGGGAACAGGCTAAAGGCAAGTGTCTCCTCCTTGAAGCAGCTTGCAATGCTCATATCAGCTGTTTACTGATTCTCCAAGTAATCAAGAATTTTTGACCTCATCCTGATCCGCAAGTCCTTTTCATCAGGTTTTTGATAAGCCTCGTTGAGGACAACCCCTCGCATGGCGCCAGCCAATTTACCCATTACCACAATACGATTTCCAAGCGTTATGGCTTCTTCGATGTTATGCGTAACAAACAAGGTTGTCACATTATGCTGCTCACAAATATTGCGGACCAATACCCGCAGCTGCTTTCTTGTAACGTCGTCCAATGCTGCGAAAGGTTCGTCC
This sequence comes from Fastidiosipila sp., assembly GCA_012511175.1. Classification (NCBI taxonomy): domain Bacteria; kingdom Bacillati; phylum Bacillota; class Clostridia; order Eubacteriales; family Oscillospiraceae; genus Fastidiosipila; species Fastidiosipila sp. The sequence goes on from JAAZGO010000036.1 coordinate 586, forward strand.
ATCAAGAGAACCTTTGGTTCAAGTGACAGCGCCCGTGCTACTGCGGCACGTTGTTTCATTCCTCCTGAAAGCTGATGAGGATAATAGTCCGAATATCCGCTTAGTCCAACTGCACTCAAAAGCTCAAGGGCCCGTTCCTTCGCAGCCTTTCGGTTCGAAATTTTTCTTGTTGCACGGAGCGGATGAACGATATTATTGACTATTTTTTTCCACGGAAGCAGCTGGTTGAAATCTTGGCCAAGCAAAATGACTTCCCTATTGGGGTATCGATGGCTTACCCCATCCACAAGTATTCTTCCATGATCCGGTTGCTCCAACGCCGCGACAATTCTCAAGAGAGTGGATTTACCGCACCCAGAGTGACCCAAGATACATACAAACTCGCCATTATCAATGTCAATTGAAATGTTATGAAGTACATTCAATTCTTTTCCTTGGTTTCTAAAGGATTTCGAAATACCTTCAATCGAGACCATCGCCTCAGCTTTCATCACTCATGCCCCATTTGACGGTGGTATTTTTTTCAAGCAAACGAAACGCTTGTTCAACCAGAATACCGATGACGATAATGACTATCACTCCCGAGAAAACATTTGTTACATTCGCATACGCCCTGTTTGTATAAATATAATAACCGACACCCCCAACGGTTCCTATCATTCCGAAAACCATCTCAGCACCAATCAGCGCTCGCCACGCACGGCCCCATCCAACTCGGAGCCCCGCCACCAAATAAGGCATGACCGAAAATATCTGGACGTGCAGAAGGCTGTTTACAGGACTCAAACCGATATTTTTTGCCCATTCTTTGTAAACCGTCGGGATCGACCTGAAACCCACCAGCAGATTGGTTGTAAGCGGCCACAGAACGCCGTGAACGATCAAGGCCAACATAATGCCGTTACCGACACCGAACCATATCATTAGAAGGGGCAAAACCGCTATTCCCGGGAGAGGATTGAAGATCGTGCATAGAGCAGACACAAGACTCTCAATGGTTTTTGAGCAGATACACATCAAGGCAATAATGGATGCCAATCCAAAGCTCATTAAAACTCCCAGGATTACAAGTTTCAAGGAGTTTAACACTTGTAATCCCAAGTAACCTGTGAACAGCTCCAAAACAAGGCGTTCCGCCACTTTGGAAAATGGAGGTAGCAGATACTGGTTCACTAGATTTAATCGTGATGAAACTTCCCAAAAAATAATTATGAGCAAAAACCAGAAGACGTTTTGTATGAACTTCATTCGGGAAATTTTTGTCTTCATTAATCTGGATCTTTCTAATGTTGCCGCAAAGCTTCAAAAAAATCGTAGTCTTCGAGTTTCCTGGGTTCCTTTGATAATATTCCGGCGTTGAACAGCAACATGGCTTGCCTATTGAACATATCTGGAGTCAATCGAGGTGATGGAGGCATTTCTGCGATAACCTTGACAAGTGTATCCGAATCCGTGTCCAATCCCTCTTCAATGAGAATATTTGCAGCGTAATCCGGGCGGCTTAGAATCAGGCTGACAGCTTCATTTTGAGCTTTGATAAAAGCGGAAATGATGTCTGGATTTTCTTTATAGAATGACTCGGTAACGATGTAGGCAGAGCCAATGCCATACTCCCTTGTGACATCAGTCATATCCGCAATCATGTGCAAGCTCTCCTCCGACTCCGCTTTCATATTCGTGCTAAACGTGAAGATGCTGGCGTCAATGCCGGAGCCTGAAGTCAGTGCTGCCAATGCCTCTGCATTGGGCATGCTAACCAAAGCATCTGCCAAGGCATTCGAGTCACCCAAAACTTCCTGACAGTATGCGAGAAAAGATATATGAAGATTCGTTGACAAATTTGTCAATGAAATTCTCATGCTTGGGTCCAGGTCATGTATTGACTTGATGAATTCATCCCGGGCGTATAGCTTTGTTGGCGTCGATGACGAAAAAGAAATCAATCTGAATGGAATGCCGTTCTCCAGTGAAGTGATTGTGGTAATAAGAGCTGGAGAAGCGATGTCGATTGTCCCAGTTAGCATTGCATCCCTGATCTCCGGTCCAGTTTGAATGTTGACCCATTCAACTGTGACGTCACTGGGAAGATATTTTTCGAATAGACCTTCATGACGGATAATGATCGAAGTTGCAGCAACATAGTTCCCTTTTGAGTAGTTCACTGTAACCTTTTGCTTCTTTTCTTTCCCACAAGCGAACAAGGCTAACACTGAAATTAGGACCTGCAAAAGGCAAACCATGGCTAATATCGTCTTTTTCATGCAACATGCCTCCCCATATTTGCCCACCTTTACAGATCCTTTTTGTTGAAACTTTTTAATAGCATATCATTCCCCTCCAAATCAGTGACTCTGATACGAGATTGAAGATATTCCGCTGCATCTAGTATTTCAATCATGCTGCCCGCCACCAAATGGATTCGCGCTGCAACTTGGCTAAGTGTTCCGTACTCAGTGATAACATCGCCTTCTCTTCGTTGTTGCGTCACGTTGATTACGTTGGGGTGGTCATTTGCTTCGTCAATACCATCAATATTTCCAATAAATCCAGGTTTGACAAGAACAGACAAAACCATCGCACACTTGTTTTTAAGAGATCCATCAATGGTATGTGACAGATTTTCATCTGACATACTTCCGCTCAAGGCAAACCTGACCAACATCTCCAATTGATCGACGCTATTGACGCTCTTAAGGATGTAGTACCCCTGACCACCCGTAATCCGGAAAGCAGGATCATAAAACATGATTCGATCGTTTTCGATGAAGGCCTGAAGTGACATGACGCCATTTTTTATCCCGCAATCCCGAAAAAGATCGAGCATCTGTTCGTGGGTCGTTGTGTAATAGAGTTCACTGTGCTTTGAAGGATAGATCAAAGCTGACGGCAGCGTTCCTACACCCTTCTGCTCCGAATTGACATAACGATCCGACATCATCGTCACAACGACTTCACCATCTTGAAAAATATAATTGACTGTGAAGTCATCACAATCCATAAATTTTTCAATAAGTACTGTGTTGGAGCGAGAATTTTCCTTTGCTTTATGGAATGCTCCTCTGAGCTCATCTTCGTCATAACAAACAGAAATTCCCCTGGCACTGTTACTGTCAACGGGCTTAATCAGCACAGGATATTCGATACCTTCCAAATCACTTTTCAACAGTCTCTCATCCAGCTGGTACTCTGGGACAGTTGGAAGGCCAAAATCCCTCAATTTGGCTTTCAAACGCTTTTTGTCAGTGAATACCTCGACTTGATTTCCGGTAGCGTAACAATGCTTCCCCGTACGCTCGCATACTTGCTGGTAGCTGCGAACAAGGATATCGGCACATCCGACCATTACACCGTCAATATCCTCATCATTAACAATTCCGCAAAGAAGATCTACATTGAGGCAATCAGCCAAAACCGGCACCCTTGCGAATCTTTTGGCTGGAGAGTCCTCGATGTGATCAGCAACATAGGTAACCACTCCCAATTGATTGGCTGCATTAACCAGGGGTATGGTCTCCGTCGTCGCACCGAGAATCAGAATTTTTTTACCGCTGAATTCTCGCCTCACAAAATTCACCTCAAAAAAAGGATTTGACCTTCTTGGCTCCACTCCAGTTCAGTCGTTCAAAATGTAAGAATACTTGTGTTTTTCGGTTGCAGTGGGCTAACCCATTAATCGATCTCGCATCAAACTGCGCATTATATCGCGAAACAGGTAACTTCTGAGAAAATGAGGAATGTTTGCCAAGCTCGCTCCACAGTAATCCAATCGATTTGAGAGCCGTTTTTATCATTGTAAAGACCTAAGAAAATCAATCGTCCGTTTGGCATTGCTACTGAGAGACTCTTCCATGTTGACTCCCAATATTGTGACTTTGTGTTTTTCCAGTAACGAAATCTTTTTGCTCGCAAAATCCAAAGACTGTTGGCTAAACCGTCTTAGTTCATCCTCATTGGAAAACCTATCAAGAATCGTTCCGCCAGTCAGGAACATTTTCTTCTTTCTTCTCTTCAAATTCACTTCAAGACTCGCAAAACAATGGACAACTCCCACTGGTATTAGTCCTGTGTTTTGTTTCTTATGGTATTCAAAAATCACTCCTGCTCGATCCGGATCACCAAAAACTGGCAAGTTATGGATAATCCCATCGTCATACACGGTAAGTTCCTTTGCTCCAAGGTAATCCAATGGCATAATATCCCGCGTAAGGACTTTCTGATAAAACGAAGCTAGTGCAAGTTTTTGCATTGGACGAATCTCCACATTCTCTGATAAGTCCCTCCAGATTTCCCCAGCGATATCTTCATACCTCAAGTGCAGTCTGTCCACAATTTCCCTATTGTATCTATTGAGAATTAAAACCGCTATACCTGATCGATGCTGGCGAAACAAATTCATCTTCAGCAATAGCTGCAGATGCTTAAGATACTTCACATCTCTCACATCGACAGCTTTTGCAAGCTTAATTTTCATCTCTTCGAGGGAAAGCCATTGGTCATTTTCTGTTTTTAACTTCATGACCTCCCGCATCAGTGTGGTCTTTCCAACTCCTGAGGCACCAATCATCTCAATTCTTTTCATTCGTATGACCCATTGATTTTCTTTTAAAAAAATCTTTTGCTGCTGAAACCAAATATCGATAGCTCTCCAAACCCAAAATTTTAGCCAGAACCACATACAAAGCAAGCCCAAAGAGAATCTGAAGGACCATTGTGGGCAACGCTGCCAAACCAACCCATCGCAGACAGAATATAGCGGACCCCATCACTATGGATAAAATGAGTGACGGCAAAATATCTGTGATTTGCTCCTTGTAACCATAAAGCAGCAATTTTTTATTCGGGTGAGCATTCACAAAAGATGCAATAATTCCGTTCAAAACTTGGCCCAGTGCAATGGCATATGGGCCCCAAAAGGCGGTAATGATTAGTATCAGTATTCCGATGATTCTGCGTATCACATTTAGACGCAGGTAAGTTCCGCTATAGCCCAGCCCTTTAATTGCTTCCAAATTGGCAGAGTGAATGGGGTAAAGTGCATAGCTTGCACAGAAAATTCGAATATAGGGCACTGCTGGTAACCACTTTTCCGTCATTAAGAGCAATACAAGCGGTTCTGATATTACTGCCAACCCTACCATTAAGGGAAAAACGATGAATGAGCTTGAAGTGATCGATCTCCTCATCATGCTCTTCACTTTGGATCTGTTATCCTGCTGTGAAGCCAGGACAGGGAACATGACCGCTTGAATTGATCCGTCGATATTTGAGACGATCAGAGACGGGAACTTGCTACCCCTGTTGTAATATCCGAGGGTAGCCGGTTGGTACATTTTTCCAATGATTAGGCTTCTCGCCTCTCGATACCCCGTTGTCAACAAAGATGCCGCCAGGACTTTCCAGCCAAAGGAAAAATGCTCCTTGACTCTGTCCGTGGAAAATTGAAAATGCGGTCTCCAGCGAAGCGTAAACCAAAGAATGGCCGTTATAAAAAAGCGGTTGGCGATCGACTGCCATACCAATGCCCATACTCCAAATCCGGCGTAAGCCAAAGCAATCCCAACTGTGCCTGAAATCACAAGCGCACCTGTACTCCGCACGAATAACAGCTTGAATTGCAGCGTCCTTGAGATGATAGCGTTTTGAACCGCGTTCAAAGCACCAAAAATCAGGGTGACTGATAGTACCCGAATTATCGGTGTAATCTCAGGTATTTTGTAAAATCTTGATATTGATGGAGCCATCAAAAAAAGAACTGCATAGAGTAAAAGAGAAATGGATAAATTGACGAAAAATACTGATGAGTAGTCAACTTCATCCACCTCCTTTTTTTGAATAAGAGCTGTACCAAAACCGCTTTCGACAAAGAGTGCCGCTATCGAGGTAAAAACGGTTACCAAGGCAATGGTACCGTAATCTTCCGGCATCAATAATCGGGCAAGCGCAATCGAGATTAAAAAACTAATCGCCTGTGAACCACCCCTTTCCATGAATTTCCAAAAAAGGGAGGAAATTATTCTTGATTTATTAATCTCAACACCCATGTCTATTGCAGCTGCCTAGCGTGTGAACGCGTCTCCGACATCTCTAAATGACCAAAATTGCGGCTCGATATTACTCTGGAACATCTTCGGGCAATCTTCGCCAATAAGTGAGCCAATCGCGGGAACACACTCAACATTAAGGTCTTTCCCATCCTAATGAATCCGTACTCTTTCAGATAATCTCTATACACTTGCCTTGCAGAATGGTTGAATTTTCGCTGCATCAAAAGAATTTGAGTCTTGGTTTGCAGGATACTTTTTCCAATTTCAGAGTCGTACCTGTAATCATAGTATTCATTCGCTTTCTCAAGTGTTTCTATTCGGTTTTTTTTATGAGCGATGTCGATTTCCTTGCTGTAGTGTTTCCGATATTCTGACATAAGAGACCCTTCTACACCGCGCCTGTAACAAGACATAAGTTCATTCATATAATAGACTTTCCCTTCGGCACGGTAGAACAATGCGTTCGCATAGTCACCATGGTTGGCATGGGATACCCATAACGGTCTTTTCTGAAGAAAATATTCTCTCCGAATCAAGCGCGAAGAAACATGCACACATCCTCCCTGTGCTGCCTCGGCTATGGTAATGTCCCTGCTGAAATTGCTTTTAATCCCAAGTATTTCACCTGTTGGCTTTTTGTCAACATCAACAACGGAAACAGCGTGGAAACACATGCTGTAGTCTCTGTTTTGTTCTAGGAATTCGACCTGCTTTTTGAGTTTGCGAGTATCACACCAGTAATCGTCACCCTCGCATGTTGCGATGAACTCACCTTTGACAAGTGGCGCAATATGCGTTTGCATATTAGATATCTTTTGAGAATATTGATTTTCTTCTTGATAGATACCTCTGATAATGTTTGAATTTTCTCTCTCATACTGACGAATGATCTTCGCTGTCTGGTCAGTAGAAGCGTCATCGTGAACAATAATCTCATAAGGAAAATCACACTCCTGTGACAAGAAACTGTCCAGGGCATCCGCGATGAATTTCTCGTGGTTAAAAGTTAAACAACAAATACTAACTAGTGGTCTCATATTTTTCTCAGACGAAACGAAAACAAGCCTTATTGTTCTTGCGAAAATGCTTGACGTTTATTTCTGATTTCTATACCTCGCAACTTCCAGTCTTAGCTTTCCATACGATCGATTTTCATAAACCATCATTCCATTTTCTTGACTGGCTCCTGGGTGGAAGCTCAAGATAATCCCCAAATCTTTCCAAACACTCTTTCGAAAACTCCTTCTTAAACCCACCAGTTGGGAAAAAGGTCATTTCGCCAAAAACAATTCTCCCTTCCGCTACATAAAAATCGACTCGAACAAAAGGGAATCCGGACGATAACCCTCTGGCAATTTGGTATATCTCTTCGAGCTTTTCTGGCCTAGGATATTTTTCTGGACTGGAGGGATACTTGTCCGTGACACACTCTAACGGAGTCCAATCAAAATCGAAAACAGCGCGATCGGCTGAAATAAATGTTCTGCTGTCCTTACCCGAATACACGACCAGAAAACGCGGCTCTCCGTTGAAGCAGAAAACTTTGTAATCTCTCGGAAGTCTGCCGTCCTCGGATGCAAGATTTTTCTCTGCAATGATCAGGGGAACGATATGGTTATAGTGGTATTCACCTGAAATAAATCCATTCTTCACCTTCAGCCATTTGTTCAGCTTCTTCACAGTTTCTTTTTTGTTCAAGTTGGTTTTGTCCTCACAGATGATATTCGTTCCCGACGCATGGTTGCACTTCAAAACAAATCGTTTGGGTAAGCTCTGGAAGTTGATATCTCTCGCACTCATGTACACAGCATACAATTCATTCAGTATGTTGCCATATCCCTTCTCTGCGACATATTCTCTTACCCGGTATTTATCCGCACATTGGATATAAAGAGAATCACGGTAGTTGATTTTTAGCCACTGAAGCTTTTGATTCAAGTCTTTGGGATTCTTCAGGTCCAGCTTTTCACCCATGCGAATATAATAAGTCAATCGCAAGGTTAAAGACATAGGGATGACGGGATGCAGTCTGTGCAGGATTGGTGGAATCTTGACCATCAGCTTTTTGAGCAGGACCGTCCTGTTTACCACACCTTTCAACAGAAGTATTATTGGAATTTTTGCCATGTATTAGAGTTTTCTTCCTGCGAACACGCCATTGACAGCCTCATAGACCTGCAGCTAAACCTTCCCCGTAACACCAGCAACGGGACATGGTTTTTCTGATTCAGTTTGTGTACCACCTGCAATTGCCCTCACACCATCCCCCCAAATAAATAACGCAATTAAATACCACAAGTGAGTCGTTGTCCAAATAGATCCTCCAACGAAGGCTTTAGGGAAAACCATAAACGCAAATATCGCCACCAGTTCCCCATAAGGCGTTTTTCTGAACAGCCAGATGTTATAGAGCGTATAGCACAGCAAACACACAATTATTGCGGTTCCTGCGAGATAACCGAATGTTGCCCAGGTATCCAAGAACAAGTTGTGAGCCAGGATCCCACCTAAGACCTTAACAGCGCCAAACGCCCCATATCCGACAATTGGCGATTGATTAATGAGCCCCGTCAATCGCTGGTGGATGACATCCCTTCCGGAAGAACCTGCTATGCTGCCGCTAGACAGCTTCCTTATGGTTCGACTGCTGAAGTTGATCTTCTCCAGAAACCGGCCGACAAACTCCCCAATGCTCACATGATAAACAACCGCAAGAGCTATTGCAGCAATAACAAGGATGGTCAGAGGCAAAAAATAGTTTGTTGATTCAAAATGACGTATCAAACAATAAAGGAAAAATGCTCCAATACACAATAAGGGAGTCCGTGATCCCAGCATGACAACAGCGATCGTGCAGGATACAGCGAGCAAAAAATCGAATACTTTCTTCTCTCTGAATGACTTTGAAAAAAGAACAATGGCGGGGATCATCGTGTTGAACCCATAACTCATACTGTAATCATTGATCATTTCAAGTTTAAAGAAGACGATCAACGCAAGGATCACTAATGCAACGGATGCCATTAAATAGGCAGCACGATAAAACCAGCCCAAGAAGTCCTTAATACTGGTAATTAAGGGCAAAAGGAGAACCACAGGAACACACTCTGCCAAGTAGGTCATCAATCCTGGAAAGACATACCTGTAGCTTAGCAAGTCAGGGTTAAGCAGAAATGACAAAGAGAGAAACGAGAGGGAGAACATCAATACGAAAAACGACCCCCGATTAATTTTGTATTGCGACAACTTGAAGGCATGAAAATATAAAATTAGCGATAACGAATAAACGATGACATTCAAATGAAAATTCATTTGATTAAAGTAAGGCAGTGTACTTGCAAAAAGATTTTTCGCTGCGGTCAAAGATATTTGGAAGAGTATCGCAAATCCAACTGCCTGGTCGACACCAGCAGCCCGATAAGCAAGCGTGCGGCCTTGGCTCAGATATACTGTGACTCCGCATTGAGCATTTTTCCGGCAATTGATTTGCTTCATCTCCCAAAACTCTTCGGCAAGTCCGCCGCTTGAAACCGTCCTTTTGTCCCTTCTGAAAAATTGAAAATACTTTCAAATTCAACGATGATCAAGTCAGGATCCATTGTACCAGAGCGTACATCACGTCCAGCCTCACCTTCCTTCATGACCGAGTCAAGTTGTTGTAGGTCAGAAGAGAATTCAATGGACTCTCCCTAAGCCGCCATCGGTGATTGCTTTTTGCAAACGGTAGAGCGGAGTCCCCCGTTTGTTGGTCCATGGGGCCGTCGTAGGTGATCCGCAAAACCG
>JAAZGO010000037.1 GCA_012511175.1 Fastidiosipila sp.
AAACCAGATCTCTACAGAAATAAAAAAAGAGCTGAATGCCCGGCTGGAAGAGTTTTCCAATTTTACAGACACCCTGGAAGAAACATTTGAAAACCGCGAACAAATTGAAATATCGCGTCATTATGACCGCCAGCCTAAAGCTACGCTGGTTGCCATAAAAGAATTTGAAGACGGCGAAACGTTTTACAGAAAGGCTGAAGTGCCGGAAGAATAACATTGCTATACTCCCTTAGCATATCCAACTTTGCCCTCATCAATGTTTTGGAAGTCGATTTCTCTGAGGGCCTTACCATCATTACCGGGGAAACGGGTGCTGGGAAATCCATTATATTGGGAGCGTTGTCCCTGCTGTTGGGGGAAAAGGCCGATGTGGATTTCTTACGGGACCCCGCTGCCAACGCCGTAGTAGAAGCGTGTTTCAGAATTCCGAAAACAGATCCGGACCTGGAGCAACTGCTTGCCGACAACGGACTGGATTACGCAGACGAGCTGACCGTACGGCGCGTTGTCTACCCTACCGGGAAAAGCCGGGCTTATGTAAACGACCAGCCGTCCAACCTGCCTCTTTTAAAGTCATTGGGTAACGGACTGATAGACGTCCATTCACAACACGAGAACCTGTTGCTCTCCAACAACGAGTACCCGTTACACATGGTGGACGCCTTTGCCGGACAATCATCGGTAACACAACAATACAAAACAATCCACAGGGAAGTAACCACGCTGGCGGCACGGGTGCGTACCTTGCGGGCTTCGTATGAAAAAAAACAACAGGATACGGACTACCTGCAATTTCAGTACGACAAGCTGGAACAGGCCAACTCGGTGACCGGCGAACAGGAAGGGCTGGAAGAGGAGCTGAAATTATTGGAACATGCTACGGACATAAGGCAGTCTTTGTACCGGATAACGTACATTCTGGAAGAAGGGGAGCTGCCGGTACTGGCAAGTATAAAAGAGGCCGAGCGGTTGGCAGCGTCCATGGCGGAACACCACAAGGACTACAGCCAGATGGGTGAACGGTTGGAGCAGGCGCGGGTAGAGTTGAAGGACCTGGCGCAGGAATGTGCCCGGGCCTTGGAGCAAGTGCGGGAACAGCCGGGCAGGATAGACAGTGTGGGAGAGCGGCTGGATACCCTCTATACATTGGAACGCAAGCACAACGTTCAATCGGTAGAAGAATTGATGGCTCTAAAAGCCGGGTTTGCCCGGCAGCTGGAAGCAGTGCAAAACGATTCCACCTTGCTGGAACAACTGGAAGAGGAACTGCGCTTGCAAACCGGGGAAAGAAACCGCCTGGCCGCGACCTTGCACAAAGAACGAGCCGAGGCTCTGGACAAATTGGCTGCCTTGCTTTGCGCCCGCCTGGCGCTCCTGGGGATACCGGATGCGCAACTTACCTTTGATTTGAACCTTCAACCGCACTACGGACCTTTGGGGAACAGCAGCCTGCAGGTGTTTTTCTCGGCCAACAAAGATATGGCACCCCGGGAATTGAGCAGCATTGCGTCGGGGGGAGAGATGTCCCGCCTGATGCTGTGTGTAAAATCGGTGGTGGCACAAAGTGCCGGGTTGAGTACCATTATTTTTGACGAGGTAGATATGGGGGTGTCCGGAAAAATTGCAGACAGCATGGGCGATATGATCCACGATCTTTCGGAAAATATGCAGGTACTGGCTATTACACACCTGCCGCAGGTGGCAGCCAAAGGCAAGACCCATTACCTGGTAAGGAAAGACCTGGTAGAAGACGTTACACAAACAAATATAGTGCAACTGGACGGCGAGGAGCGGATTCTGGAAATA
>JAAZGO010000038.1 GCA_012511175.1 Fastidiosipila sp.
AGGTTTCTGCCGAAGCACTCACACCAGATCTCGGCATTGCTGACCTCGGTGCGCCTTATGGAACCCTTGTCCGATGTAATATCGCCTTCGAGGTAATTGCGACGATCGTAGACATCCATATCCGCCCAGTTGTCCGGCAAGAGCCGGGAAAGATACTCCTCAACCAGACCCTGACGCTCGTCCGCTTCCATCGCACTCTTCTGGGCATCTTCCGCCGCCCGCAGAAGGTCGCCTTCGAGATAGAGCTTCTCGCCCTGTTCGTAGTAGTACTTGGCTTCCGCCCAGATCTGGTCTCGCTCCTCGGGCGTAATCGTCCAGTCCACGCGCTGCTCCGTCTGGTGGCATTTAATAATCCAGAATCGACGGTTGCCTGTGATGTCACGAAGATAGCCCCGCTCTCCATTGACCGTAGCGACGATGATGCACTGCCTGGGATGGCTTTCCACGACCTTGCCGTAGCTGGGTCGGTATTTATCGTCCGCTGTGGATAGAAAGGACTTGACCTTTTCGATGTCCGCTTTTTTCATTCCGGCAAGTTCGCTGATCTCGATAATCCAAAAGCCTTGCAGTTTTTCAGCGGCGGACTTGTCGCTCATATCGGTAAGCGAAAGGGAATCTGAAAAATAGTCATCCCTCGCCAGGGACCGCCACATGGTGCCCTTACCGATGCCCTGTGCCCCATCGATGACCGTCATGCTGTCAAACTTCACGCCCGGCTCGTAGATGCGGGCAACTGCTGCAGCTAAGGTCGTTCGGGATACCGTGCGGACATACTTCGTGTCGTCCGCCTTCAGGTAACGAATAAAGAGGGTTTCCGCCCGCACCGTTTTATCCCAGGGAGGAAGAGAATCCAGATAGTCTCTGATAGGGTGAAAACGTCTGTCGTCGGCCACCTTGGTAAAACTGACGTTATGGTTGCGGTCGGAAAAAGGAACATAGCGAACGTCCAGCAAGGCTTTGAGCTGGGCTGTGTCGGCATCCCGCCAGAACTTGTTATCCGCCGGCCGATCCCAGGGCACTTCGCCTGTGACCTGAACCCGATGCGCCATCTCGTTATAGGCAAAGCCGGCGAAGTCGGGGTCATTGTTGAGAATCAGCATCTCGTTCCAGACACTGTTTTGAAGGACGGTGCTTCGGGACATGTACTGCAGGTCTTTCTGCCAGTCCGTATTCTCACTGCTGAAATCCTCACCGGCCTGCTTTCGTTTTTCTTCCATGCCGGATAGCTTTACCTTGTCAAGCGACATGGCAAACTCGCACATCTGATTGAAACTTTTCTTGTCATCACCGAACTTATGAAGACGGACGAGATCAAAAGCATTGCAGAGTTTCAGATAGGCGATATCTTTTGCGTGATGGCTGTAGACAAACTTGCCGTTTTCTTTGATCTCAACACCGGGTAGGCTGTCCGAGCCAATCAAGTGGTAACGGTTCGGATTGTCTGTTGCTTCATATATATCGGGCAAAAGCTCCTCCATCGCTGTGCTGATGGGAAAATAGGTGCGGTTGAAAAGACCGACCACGCCCGTTTTCGTAAGCGGATCTTGTACCTTTTTAACTTCCGTTGAATTGGCTCTACTCTCCCTGGAGGAAGTAGGCAACTGCGCCGGATCTTTCCAGCCAGGATGTTTGGCAAGGATATCGTCCGGATCAAGCCAGTCTTTATCCGCTTTTTTGAAAATAAACTCACCGTTGGAAGGCGTGCTTGGCCAGTACATGAGCTGGTTCGGAAGGTAGGAGCAGGAATCAAAATAGTCAATGCCAAGTAGATCAGCAAGAAAACGAGCAACAGCGACAAACTCCTCAGCAGTTGTGTCCCTTACGAGCGGAAAGATCATCCTGATTCTAGGGGCTTCCGGCGTATGACTGTGGGTCGTATAAAAGCAGGACGCATAAGGCGTTAGCGATTCAAAGTCCTCAAGAAACTCTGGTTCAATATAGTCACCGTCGAGCGCAATCATGGAGCGGGAAGCCACGGTGTTGGAGAGCCTTCTTCCTCCGGTCAAAACCCCGGCGACAAAGCCGCCGTGATCCTTGGCCGACTGCCGCTCCGCCTTCGTCATACGCTTGTATTCTTCAGCGGATTCAGGTGTACGGATGGTGACCTTGAGCCGTTCTTTTAACTCATCAAAAGTAATGACTTTGTTTGACCATTTCTTGGCGTAGCAGCTGCTGCCATAGGCAATAGGTAAATCTCGCATTCTCAAACCTCCTCCGTACCGACATAGTGAATAGGAATCTCAAGCTCCTGAGCTGCCTTGATTTCCTGCCACATACCGATGGTGATTTCCCGACCGAAGACCCAAAGCTCACTACATCTCTGTAAAATTCCGAGGTTCATCTCAATGGCCTGCTTTCGTTCCTCCGAATCGTTGTCATCCATGAACTGTGGAAATAAGAGATGTGGCGCAATCGGGATGAAGCCTTTGTCCACGGCATAACGGCAATACCGTCTTGCCAGTTCTGTGTTTGTCTCAATATCGCCCCGGTAAGGCGAGCAGACAAAAATCATCTGTTTCATGTAAAAAGCTCCTTTCGGAATATTTCGAGAGGAGCCATCAAAAAAGGATATTGAAAGTTTCCTCTCAATATCCCCTTGGACAAGTTTTGTGGTTGTGAGTAAAAGACTCAAAAATTAGAGCGAATAATCTGATTGCAGCTTTACTATTTCGTTCAAACGAATTATACTAAATATAGTTCGTTTGAACGAAGAGGAGGTTGTCCGATGGAATATGTAACGGTTCAAGATAAAGCAAAAGAATGGCAAGTAAGTGAACGGCAAGTTCAATATTACTGCAGGCAAGAAAAAATCGAGGGAGCTTTTAAGCAAAGTGGTGTGTGGCTGTTACCATACGATTCCCAAAAGCCGTGTAATGTAAAAACCATTGAAAAGCCCTTGAGATTATTGTCATTGTTTTCTGGTTGTGGTGGTTTAGATCTTGGCTTTGAAGGGCATTTTGAGATATTCGAAACTCAATATAATTCTAGGATTCATCCTGACTGGGAGGTAGTAAAAACTCGTGACAATCGTCTTCTGCTCCCTAAGACTAGATTTAATACAGTTTTTGCAAATGACATTTTACCCGAAACACAGATTGCGTGGTCTGAGTTTTTTGAAAATAAGCATCATGTTTACTGCCTTGATAGCATCGTAGATTTAGTAAAGTTGCATACAGAAAACAATATCAATATTTTCCCTGAAAACATTGATATTGTTACTGGTGGATTTCCGTGTCAGGATTTTTCTGTAGCAGGTAAGAGACTAGGTTTTAATTCCGAAAATTCCCACACTGGCGGAAAACTTGATGTTGATGAGCCAACATCCGAAAATCGTGGCCATTTATATATGTGGATGCGTGATGTAATTTCTATAACAAAACCAAAATTCTTTGTTGCAGAGAATGTAAAAGGACTAACAAATTTAGGCGATGTTAAGGAAATAATAGAATCAGATTTTGCGAATATTTCCGATGGTGGCTATTTCGTATTCCCAGCTCGAGTTTTATTAGCGGCGGATTATGGGGTTTCGCAAAGCAGGGAAAGAGTGATTTTTTTAGGTGTTAAAAAGTCGGCTTTGCAGCCGGGTATTTTAGAAAAGCTTCGGAATATTGAGAACAACCCTGAACTTGACCCCTATCCAGAAATAACTCATTCACGTCAATCCATGCCTGGTTTAAGGCCTTATATCACACTCAAAGAAGTGTTGGGAGACTTGGATGAGCCAGATAAATCAGAAGATATTGACCAACAACGGTATTCAAAAGCAAAATTTATGGGTGCTCATTGCCAAGGTCAAATCGAAGTTGACCTCAACGGAATATCACCGACTATTCGGTCAGAGCATCATGGAAACATCGAATTCAGAAGGCTGTCAAGAAAAAATGGTGGGACAAATTATGAAGAGTTGGATGAGGGTCTAAAAGAGCGGAGACTGACCATTCGAGAATGCGCTAGGATACAAACGTTTCCAGATAATTATCAATTTTGTAGAAACGGTGTCTCTGCAACCAGTGCATATAAGATGATTGGTAATGCTGTTCCGCCCTTACTAGGCTACCATATTGCTAAAAGGATAGAGAAATTATGGCCTGTATACTTCGGATAATAGACTCGTTACAAAATCCAACTCATCAGGGTGTGCAGATTTAAGATTTGTGGACAAGCAATTATACCAATACTCGTATCTGGCCTGGGTTGAATCTACCTCTGCAGAATAATCATCCCAATTCAGACAAAGATCATCAAGACTTGTGTTTTGTATGCTTTTTTTGAATTCAGAGAAGTGATCCATTAAGGTTCCCAACACTTGAGGAAGCTTTTCAAAAAGAACACCTCTAACCTTTATATCAACTCTTCCCCCTGCAGAGAACTTATCACGCAAGCTTGAATCAACAATACTATAATTAGCAACAAGCCATTTTGCCAACCTCTTATACTTTTTAGATCCTGTAGAGTAAATGAGTTCTGGGAATAAAACGAATGCTTGTGCTAAGATTTTCTTTCTTTCTGTCAGTTCAACTTCCTCCCAAGTCTTGATGGCTGCAGGGGTGCTCTCGGCAATCCACCATGCTGTTAACCCCTGCTGTCTAAAATACTCGGTTACTAAGCCTATCGGATCAGAAGATGACTTCATTTCGTTATAACTTATACCACTTTTGTGAAAAAAAGAATCCGTGGGGTTTTGGGCGAGATCTAGCTTATATCTTGGACTGTGAGTAACAACAACGTCTGATACCGAATTTTCATATCTTGCGCTTTTAATAAAACACCCATTTTTATTGATCTTTATAAACACAATATACAGGTCATCTACATCAACTCTAGTACTCCCCAGTATGCTATTACCAAGTATGCCCCATGAGTTATCAGGGCTATTTGCATTAGTAGAGCTTTTCACTTCAATCCCGTATTTTTTTCCGTTGCCAAATGAATATACAATATCTGGGAATGAATGCCCGCCTTCGGTATAGTCGATTAAACAATCAAGTTGATTAGATTCAATCACTTGCTTAGATGCCTCAACTACAAACTTCTCAAAATCGGTAGGAGAATTACTACGAGAAAACTCATTTTTCATGCTGTCTAAAACAGTTTCAATTTTTGAAACAAAATCCGCAAAATAAAAATCATTCATCAATTAAAAACCTCCATATAAATCAATTGTAGTTATCGTTTCCCATCATCATCTCATAATGTTGTCCCTGCCCCATCAAGCGGAAAATCATCTCGAACGTCTCTCGGCATTGGTCTACACCCATGCTTCCAGACACATAGTTAAGTCCATCACTTATAAAATTTACTTCGCCCGATGCAATGTAGGAGAGCAAGCTACTAGCAACTTGGTACTTCGTAATATCAGATGTGCCGTCTTCCAGCACTTCAATGAACTTCTCTTTGTTTGCCACTAGAATCCTATCCCGCAGATCTGTTCCTTCGTAGCCACAAAGCTGAAGAAAATAATATTCGAGAATTCTTCTTACCACGTTGACCAACGGAATTTCAGAGCTTACTTCCTTGTACTCACTCCAAAGAGCGGCATAAGAATTGAGAACCGGATTATAGTTTTCCAGAGCTGTGGGAGCTTCAGATTTTCTCCGAGTGCACAAGCGGACATTAGATGAGTTGTCCGTTTTTTCAACTAGGTGGAAAGAAACGAAATGATATCGACCAGCCTGATTATACGTAATCTCTCGATGAAAGTAGGTATTATGAGTCAGGACGAAAATTTGTTTGATATAGTCGCCCCGTCCTGTATTGGCCAAGTATTCTGCATTGTTATGGCACACCTCGACCATCTCCCTAACCAGAGCACTGACAATAAATAAGGTGCTGCTGTCCATGCTTGAAACGGGATCATCTATAAC
>JAAZGO010000039.1 GCA_012511175.1 Fastidiosipila sp.
AGATATCATCCACGATCTGGATCTTCTTTTCATTCTCCAAAAAGCGGCGCTTGGCATCCCGGAATGGGAGCTTGAAAGAGAGCGTATCTTCGCCGTTGACCTCGCCTGTGACGATGATCTCGTAGGCATTTTCCAGCACCGCTTCCCAGGCGCCGTCTCTGTCCAGGAGCACCGGCCTGGCATAGCCAATTCGCTCATAGGGGGCTTTCGGTATGTCATAGATGCGGATATCCACGAGCTTCGGTGTCTTTTTCGGATCACTGGTCGTAAGGGTCAGACGAAAGCGGATATAAGAGCTGCTTCCCATAGGAAGAGAGCCGTCTGGCGGGAGTGTTTCCCAAGCGCTCCAGCTAAGACGGTCTTCACTTGTTGCTATCTCTACCTTCGAAATATCAGTCACTCCCGCTTCGTATTCTTTCGTGATAGAAACTCTCCCATTGCCAGAAAGGCTTAAGGGCAGGGCTCTTGTGATCAGCTCGCCGTTTGTAGGAAAATTCCCGTCGACTGCTCTTAGGATGACCTTGTCGGGTTCGGCCGTGGCATCGACCGTGGACGTGTGAATCCCGCCGTTTGCCGAGAGAGAAGAGAGAAAAAAGTCTTCGACATCCGCTATCGCAAGGCTTGAGTTGGTATCCAAAAACCAGTCATCAAAGCCGCCCGCATACCAGTAGCTTCCAGCGTGCATTCCCATAATGATATCCGCCACGGAGCTGCGGTTTAGCTCGTCTGTAAAAGAGTAGACGGGCGAGATCCAGTTTTTGCCATCTGAGCGGTCACCCAGAAAATACTGCGCTGTCTTGTCGTTTGCCCTAATCAGGCAGCAGATAAAGTAGGTGCCGCCGTTTTGCATGGCAAAGGACGGTGACGTTGTCCTGTCCAAAATGAGCGATCCCGCTTCGTTATAGAGCATGATGCGGGGACGTCCCTGGAAAAGCGACAGATAGAAGATCGGCTGACCCGGACCGTACCGGGTATTAAAGAGCGGACAGTAGGTGTTGCCGACGGAGTAAATGGTCGGCATCATCCAGCCGCCGACAGCGATGGTATCGCCTAAGTCCCGAAAGAACGTGCCGTCATTGGCGGCTTTCAGGTAGGTTTTTTCATTAGCGGGATCGTTAAGGTTGATCTTAATTGAGCCACCAAGACCACCGGAAACAAGGCCTGCCGTCACGCCGGTGCGGTTTACAACTTCAAGCTTTCTGTTTTGTCCGGAGCTGTCCGTCAAAAGACCATTTTCATCCCAGGCGTCATCGTTAAAACGCCAGAGCCCGGACATGGCATGCTCTTTCGGAAACTCACCAGTAAAGTCTTCCTGTCTGTTAAGGATTGTTTTAAGTGCCATCTCTACCTCCAGCGACTTTTTGCCTGTATCTTGAGTTCGGTAAATACGGCGTTGCTCGCTTCAATCACGATCTCATTGCCACCGACTCGAAGCTCAGGAAAGTTCAGCTCCTGTAAGAGCGGCAGTCCGTTTCTAAGAATCGTGCCGTTTTGAGCTTTGACATAAGCCGTCATATTCTCTGTATCAATAAAAAGTGTCTCACCGGGTGAAAGACTGGCATTCACCAGCTTCATCTCTGCGCCACTCACAGAGACAGAGATGTAGTTGTTAGGTGTTTTTGTCAGTTCTCCCTGTAAGGCATAGACCGGAGCGGACTCGATATTGCCAAGTAATCTCGTCACGGTATGTGTTCCTGTCTCTGTCAAAACAAAATTCTCATCTTCCACGGCATAGGAAAAGGGATCGGGGCAAAAGAACTTCAGTTCAAAGCGTCCTGCTGCCCGGATGACCCGTTCGCAATCCACCTTGTCTTTCAGCCTTGCCATAAAATAGCGGTCGGGCACTTCGTCAAAGATGAGCTGCTTTAAGCCGTCCAAAGGCGAGAGCCAGAGGGCAATCTGATCGAGTTCAGCTACCAAATTTTCAAAACGAAGCTTCGGAAAGATGGAACAGGACACGCTGATTTCCCGGCTGTCGAGATCCGATCCGAAGTCCGCTGCTCCGTATTTTCCAGGAATGGATGTGCTGTAGTTTCGCAGTGCGCCCGATACCTGCCAGGAGAGAAGTCTCGCCTTGACGCCCATTTCCTGCGAGGATATGTCGTTATAGATA
>JAAZGO010000040.1 GCA_012511175.1 Fastidiosipila sp.
ACAATCGCCCCCATCGCCGTGGCCAGCGATTCGTTCTCTTCGGCGAGTTGCCACAGGTCCGCCAGCTCCACCGTGCGCTCGACACGCGGCTCTGGCATGTGTTCCTTCGTCTCGTAATTGTACCGGTGGAAGCGGAGTGTGGCCGTTGACGTGCCATCGTCGAGGATGCGAACAAACAACCCGCTGAGCCACCAGTCGGGATATTCCGATTGCGGACGTGCGGGGACGGCTACGGTGGTTTGGCCGGGGATGCGAGGAAGTTCGAGAGGCATTGTGTGCTCCTATGCTTCTGTGTGTGAGGTGAGAAGCCCGTCCTTGAAGACGAGCGTGTGCGTAGTGTTGTCGGCGTCCTTGAACGCGATCGTCTTGCTGATCCCGGCGCTGCCGTCCGCCGCCTTGTACCCGCCTGGTAGAATCACACCAGACGTTTTCACCTCGGTTACCGCCGTGCTGCCGAGCGTGACTTGATTGCTGGCTGATGGTTCCGAGTACGCACCGACGCAGGTGACGTTGCTGTACTTGTGCTGCGGCGTGAACGTGTGGCCGGTGCCGGTGCCTGCGGCGGTGATGTTGGCAATCGTGCGCGTCGTGCCGTTGGGACCGTCAGGCTCGTTCAGGCCGATGGTGTCCGCGTCGATGATCTTGGCTTGATAGATATTGCCGGATGTCAGGCCGGTGATTGGCGATGTGCCTTGGCTGAACTTGAGGTTCGTGTACGATCCGGTCGCGCCGAAGCCGTGCGCGGGGATTGTGATGCGGTCGGTGGTGGGATCGACTGCGGTGTGGGCGAAGGCTTTTGCGGCGGAATCGTTCGCGGCGAAGGTGTTGGCGCTATGGCTACCGAGGAAGGTGTTGTCGCTGCCGTCGTTGTACCGGCCGGTGCGATACCCCAGCGCGACAACGTTGTTGCCGGTGTTTTGGGTCAGCGCCGCGAACCCGAGACCAGTGGCTTGCGTACCTGTGTTCTGCAAGCCCGCCTGAAAGCCGACGAGCGATGTGTGGATGCCGATGTTGTTCCCGCCGGTGAAACACCCCAGCGCTACAAGATTATTCCCAGTGTTATCTCGCCCGGCCTGATAACCGAAGCCGATGGAGTTGTCTCCGGTGTTGCCGGCGAGTGCGAAAGCGCCAAGGCCGGCGCACACGTGGCCGGTGTTGTTGCAGAGTGCGTAATACCCCACGCCCACGCAGTCCGTACCGGTGTTCTGCTCAATCGCCCGCACACCGAACCCGCACCCTCTCGTCGCCGTCCACGCCGACCCGCCCCACACATACGGCTGATACACCAGATACGCAGACGTGCCGTCGTGGCCGTAGACCATCGACTTGTTTTTCTTTGCCACCTCAACCAGCGTCCCGGGGTTGACGAATCCCTTGTTGGCGACGAGGTACGAGCCGTCGCTGTAGAGGGTGGTAGTCCCGGCGGCGTCGAGCTTGATACCCCGCGTGTCGCTGGGCAGGTTCAGCCAGCCGCTGATGTACGTGTCGGTGACCGAGCTGTTGCCGATCTGCACCGTGTTGCTGCCTCTGCCGATGGCGGTGTGGCCGATGACCGTTTCGTTGGTCACGCCGTCAGAGGAGGCTCTCGTGGATGAGCCGATATAGACGGAGTTGGACGTGGTCTGGTTCTCACCGCTGCCGGTGGTGTACCTCCCCGCGTAGTAGCCGAGAGCGACGTTTTTGCTGCCGGTGGTTAGAGACAGAAGCGCGATCTGACCGATGGCCGTGTTCTGAACGCCTTCGGTGACTGAACGCAAAGCCCTGTCACCAATGGCTGTGTTGCCATAGCCGGTCGTCAGTCTATCTAGCACCAAATACCCAATGCCGGTATTCTTGCTGGCGTGGGTGGTAGATGTCGCCTCCGCACCCATCGTGAAATTGCCGGCCAACTGCCCGATGAATACGTTATTTCCATCCGGCCGCGCCGTGTCGCCGGTCGGATGCCGGAAGCCGTGGATGCGCAGGCCGCCGATATTGACCACTCCTACCGTGCTACTTGTGGTCTCCGGTGTGCCGATTATGCCGGTAGCCGAGAGCGTCGTGAACGTCCCAGCCCCCGGTGTGGTCGCACCAATATCCCCGGGTGCCGTCCGATCCAGGATCGGAGCCGTAAACCCCAGATTCCCCCGCGCCCCCGCCGCATCACTCGCACCTGTCCCACCGTCAGTCACGGCTAAGTCCGTGATACCGGTAATCGCCCCTCCCGTGATCGCCACATCCCCCGCCTCCTGCGTGGCCATCGAGCCGAGCCCGAGCGTGGTCCTGGCTGTCTCCCCGCTCTGCGTTACCCAGGTTGTCCCGTTACCGACGATCAGATTGCCGTCCGTAGGCGTGAGCGCAGCGATTGCACCTAACCGCGAGGAATACGCTTGCACATCCGTTCCAGGCTCAAGGTCCAGCAGGCCGCGCATAGCAGCATAGTCAACCGCAGACACAAGCGATTGACCATTCGCTGACGGCAATACACCAGCCCATGTATCGAGGGTGGCCGAGTGCGCCTGCACGTCGGCACCGATAGCAAGCCCGAGATTTGCTCTCGCGCCAGCAGCGTCGCTCGCACCCGTGCCGCCATCGGCTACAGCCAAGTCGGCAATGCCGCTAATCACACCACCAGTGATGGCAACCGCGTCGGCGGCTTGCGTGGCCATCGAGCCCAGTCCCAACGACGCCCGGGCCGTCGCCCCCGACTCGGCCACCCACGTCGAGCCATCCCCGACGATCACGTTGCCGTCGATCGGGGTGAGTCCGGCAATCGCCCCCAAC
>JAAZGO010000041.1 GCA_012511175.1 Fastidiosipila sp.
CGCGGATTAATCAGGAACTCAAGAACTCAAGAATGGTGCAAGAATGCGCGGTTTCCACAAACAAATTCCTGATTTCATGAGTTCCTGATAAAAAACCAGCAGGGAATTGCAATAAGTCAACACTCCCTTCAGCCGGAAGTCAACAAGGGCCTTCAGGCCCGCGAAGCCCTTTTTCCTTTGGAAAAAGGGGTCATGGGAACGGGGCTGAAGCCCCTGAACCACTTCCGCCTGAAGGCGGTACTCCGACCGGGGCAGCTAGCCGGAATATTGACTTGGAACATGGCGCTCTTGGCGTCTTGGCAGTTTTTTTATCGCCTTTGTGCGGCTCGTCGGTCACGCGCGTAGCGACGTGACGGGGACGGCTCGCCCTGCCTTCCGTTTGCTGTACCGTGAGCTTGTGCCGGGGTGGCGGGCGGGGCGGTTCGGTACAGACGCCGCCAAACTTTAGAACTCCTGAACTTTAGAACTTCTCCCACGCTCCATCACTCCATCGCTGCGGCTAGCCGGGACGGCTTCGCCCTACCACGCTGGCGCGCCGGCGTGGCACCATTTTCGCACGTTTCCTTTTCGCCGTTAAAGGAGAGATCACTGGGGGCTTTTGCACTTTGGCTGTTTCCTCTTCTGCGCGGGCCGGGTCCCGCGGTAGAAAGCGCGGCCGGGTCCGCGCACTCAAAACCGCTTGCGCACGTAGTGCGCCACGCGGGGGTGGCCGAACAGACCTATTTGCATGAGTACCTGGCGTCCGGCTAGTAGACGCGGCATCCCTGCCGCGTGCGAATGTGGCTCAAGCGAAAGCCGGAGGGGCGGACTGCAAGCCCACAACTGCAAGGCCATGCGCGTTCCATCGCTGGCAAGCGGGACGCTTGCCCCACTTTTCATGCGCTTCACGAGCCCCCCTGTCGCCAGCCGATTATCTGAAGGGGCGATGCGGCGTTCAACTTCCGCTCTCGTCCTGCTCCAGCCAGTCCGGCAGGTACAGGCGGCGCACGCCGCGGATGTCGTTGCCGAGCTCGCGGTCCAGGGTTAGCAGGAGCTTGGGGTAGTTGTCCTTCAGCGCCAGCAACGGGGCGACCTCCCGTTCCAGCGTGGCGGCGGTCGGCAGCAGGTAGGCGACCTGCACGTAGAGACGGGCGTCGCCACGCTCGGCCACGAAGTCGATCTCGCGGTCGCCCATGCGGCCGATGGCGATCCGGTAGCCGCGCCGCAGCAGTTCCGTGCAGACGACGTTCTCCAGCAAGCCCCCGATGTCGTCGGCCCGGTAGCCGATAACAGCGGTCCGCAGTCCGGTGTCGTTGACGAAGTGCTTCTCGTTGATCTCCAGATGGCGGCGGCCCTTTAGATCGTACAGCGGCACCCGGTGCGTCAGGTTGGCCTCCTCGAACCAGCGCAGGTAGTTGAGGATCGTATCCACGCCGACGGAGGTCTTCTGGTTCTTCAGGAAGGCGTTGATCCGGCTGGCATTCGTGAGGTTGCCGAGGTTGTCGAACACATAGCGGGCCACTTGCTCAAGCAGGGCATGATTGCGGATCTGGTGCCTGCGGACAACATCGCGCAGCATGATCGAGTCGTGAACGGCCATCGCGAAGGGGCGGAAGGTTGCTTCGTCCAGCGGCCCAAGGTGGTGCAGTCCGGGAAGCCCGCCGAAGTGCAGATAGAGGCCGAAGGCCCTGGCCGCATCCTCTTCTGTAAGCGCGTGGAAAACGCGGAACTCGGAAAACGACAACGGAAACACCGGAATCTCGACAAACCGGCCGGCGATCTTTGTGGCCAGCTCGCCGGAAAACAGACTGGCGTTCGAGCCGGTGATCACGACATCGAGGTCGGCACGCCCCGACC
>JAAZGO010000042.1 GCA_012511175.1 Fastidiosipila sp.
GCCCATTTCTTCCAGGATGTTCTTAAGATCATGCAAATGGGTCTCTACGAAACGGATGCTGGTTTTCTCGTCACCGAGTGATATTGGAATCTCACAATCCTCCGCACTGACAATCTCTTCCCTTAGCTCGGCCATTACCTCGTCGTCGGTTTTTACAAATTCATCGTATTTAGCGGCGCAAAGAGGGCAAAGGGCCAGATACTGAGCTTCATGCTCTTTCGGCAGATACTTTTTGGAGAGGGCTTCCTTTTTCTCGAAGTAGTGGGCTCCATCGCGCTTCCGGAAGGGCATCTCCTCTTTGCATATCTGGCAGACCATTTGGTCGGCTTCGTTCGTATATTGGTTTCGGAGCCATGTGATCGGGTCAATGGCACCGTTGGTGGTTCGAACACTTCTTTCGCGTTTCTCGTATTCCTTATCGGGCGCGTCGGTTAGTTGCTCGCCAAGACGCTCTTGACGTCGTTCCGGATTGGCCACTGGCCTGGTTGGAAACGTTGGGCGGTCCTTGCGGGCAGTGGACTCTATGATTTGCCTGTCATTCTTTAGTTTGGCAATTTCCTCCAGAGCTGGGTCGATTTCTTGTTGTGTGTTTGAATCCGCTCCTAGGGCTGAGGCTGTTCCCCCACTGTCGTGTTCTGATCGCGATGTTTCGCATGATTTATCCGACTCTGGTTGGCAGTGCGGTGAAGTTGAATATGCAGGCGTTTCCGGCGGTGCTTTAGGCTCGGATCTTGATGGAGCTTCCGGTTTGGGCGGTCTAGCGGGTGAGGCGGCGGTATTAGGTGCCGGAGACAGAGGAGCATTCCCGGTTTTGGCTTGGAATTCTAGGACTTCCTCATCACTTGATAACGCCAAGTTGCTTGACAAAGCGAGGATTTCGCGGGGCACCGACCAGTTGTTATTTTTGAGTCTTCTGGTGTCACCTTCTCCGAAGACCAGCTCAATCCAACTGGAAAGGCCATGCTTATCCTCTTGGCTATCCAGAAGGAAACGAGTTATTTGGTTGGCAGCATCGATTTTTGCGTATCCAACGTCTTTGGCAGAACTGCGAATCAAGCGAAACTCGTCCTGATCCCAGAAAACTGGAATCTCTTCGCTCTTGACGCAGGGAGCGTTACCCATGCCGTCGAGTGTGTAAACAACCTGCAAGGGAACTTGCGCCTGCTCCTCCCTAACCTGGAAAAGACGCTTGAACACGCCATCTTTCAGAAGGCGTTCATAGGCCGACTTCTCCTTCTCGCGTAGCCAAGATGCAATCATTTGGACAGCCGCCGATGTGAGCAGGCGTCCTTCCGAAACGATTCCTGCCTCAACTTTCTGGTCGAGCTCTGTATGAACACATTCGGACAGGCGGCGTGTTTTGAGAGCTTCGTATAGGGGTTGCCATTCGGCGAAGGCATCGTGCTCCGGACGCCACGCAAAAGAGACATCGCCACTGAACAGTCGCTTTAGATTGCCGTCGTCAGGGACTACCACATAAGCGGGATCCTCAAAGGTATCAGTCTGGGTGTAGACCTGCGCCTTCCGCAGGAAATTGCCCAACCAGTGGGGCTGCGGGTCCATTTTCAGCGCTTGGCGGAGCTCTCGGTAGAGCATGGCGACAACCTGCCGACGTGAGCCGTCAGCAGAAGGTGATTCCGTTTGGAGCTGCAACCATCGTCGCGCATAGGATTCGGTATCGACGTTAGCCTTCACGCCGAGGGTTTCGACGAAGAAGTCCCGTAGCCTCGGATAGGCCTGCTCCAGGTACCCGAACGCGTCCCCGAACAACTCGCGCGCGTCGCGCCACACGCAGTCCTTCGACGTGAGCCATTGCTGGCCGCTCTCCCGTTCAGGGCAGAATACAAGTGGACGATCTCTGAACTTCCCGCGCAGCCCGGAGTTGTCTCC